>CAYYWR010000277.1:0-2947 GCA_964474145.1 uncultured Syntrophomonadaceae bacterium | reverse complement strand
CGCTCGAACCGTCCCCATGGCGCCGCTTACTGCAAATTTTCGCTGTAGTGCTAATTATAACATATAATGCAAAGTGCTGAGAATATAATTAAAAATCTAAACCTTCTTACCTTTACTACAGGAAAATTGCTGTCAAAAAAAAGGACTTTTGAACCTAAAGAAAGAATAAGTAGCCACAGAGGGGCACAGAGGGGCAGTGGCATTGTGGGCATGGCGGCACCGCCAACTAAACCACTGGAACCGTTTCCGTGGTTGACCTGAAACTAAACCACCAGAGCCGTCCCCGTAGTTGAACCGCTGGAACCGTCGCCGTGGTTGACCCGTGGCACCGCTAAATCAACTAAATTGGAGATGATAGTATATGAAAAAAACATTAAAGCTTGCCCTGTTGATTTCAGTAATTGTACTAATTGCCTGGTCGGCAGCAGCAGCTCAAGACAGTATTATTAACGAAGACATAAGCAAAACAGCAGGAAACCTGGAAATTCCAGAGGGAACTACAGTAAACGGTAATGTCTCACTAACTATGGGAGACCTGATTGTAGATGGGGATATAAATGGAGATGTTTCCTCCAATATGGGCCAGATATTAATTAATGGAGAAGTAAAGGGCAATGTGGAATCGGATATGGGCAGGGTTGAGGTAAAGGGAAATGTTAAGGGGGATGTCAAGGGCCGGATGGGAGAAATAATAATTGACGGCCTTACGGGAGGAAATGTAGAAACAAGTTTAGGCAGGGTAATCATAGGAGGTACCGTTGGCGGTGACGTTGACTCCGGCCTGGGAAAACTTAACATAGAGGGAACGGTTCTGGGAAATGTAACCAGCAGCGGAAAGGTTATTAATATCAATGGCACTGTGGAGGGCGACGTTAATGTGCCTGAAGGCCTGGTTGAACTTGGCCCTGAAGCTGTAGTTACCGGCAGGGTTTACGTGGAAAGGGGAATGGTTAAAACCAGCCCCGGGGCCGAAACAGGCTCTATTGAAGTGGAGAAAGAGCGTACAGAGAGAGAAATAGAGGATCTTTTTTCCGACGGAAGTTTTAGATTTCGTGACCTGGAAGATGCCTTTAATATAGATATAAGCATTGATATGGACTCCATAACCAGTACGTTTAGGGAGTTCAGAGCACCGGAAATACCTGTCCCGGCGTTTTGGACAGGTATGGGGAAAACACTGTTCAAGTTAATAAACATGATTGTGCTTTTCGCTCTTTCAGTCCTGACTTTTTCCCTGTTCCCTAAAAATGTAAACAACGTAGTGGAAGCGATAAAAAATAAAACAGGAAATGTAATTCTCTATGGAGTGCTGGCTGCCCTCCTGAGCCTCCCTGTTATAATATTCCTGTTCATAACCATACTGGGCATACCCCTTATATTTGTACAAATTCTGCTGCTGGGGTTAGCCTGGATCCTGGGTTATACAGGCCTGTCCCTGTGGGTGGGTGACAGGATTATAACAACTGCCTCTTCAACATCCCAGGAGGCCAACCCCTTGAAAAAAATAGGCCTGGGAGTGCTGATTTTGGGAGTTATCGGTTTTATCCCTATCTTGGGCGGCTTGCTGAGTATTGCTGTATTTATAATGTCCCTGGGCTCTGCCCTGGCTTCCCGGTTTGGATCTGGTGAAAACAACACACCGGGCAGTTATTAAGGCAGGTATTGAGTAGGGCTTTTAATTTCTTCAATTTTGCGATGAACTCCCTGGAAGTCAATGCGGTAATTAAATTTATCCTGCTCTTTGTCCCTCTGCCCCCTGATATCCAGGTTTCTTATAATTAAAAGCTCTTCATTAATATTGGAGCCCTGCAGCAGCATGAGTCCTGAAGGTGCCCACACGCCACTCCCACCCCAAAAATAATCTCCGCTTATATCGTGCCGTCCTACGGAGTTTACTGCCAGACTCCAGATTTGATTATAGGCGGCTTTTGAAGAATTCATCAGGTTCCAGAGAAAGCCGTAGTAGTGGTCTGTCCTGATATTCATATCGGGATATTCCCTGATGGCTTCCGACCGCCAGTCAGCCATGGTAACGATAGCGTCCACCTCGTCTATAAAAGCATACTTCCGGGCCAGTTCAACAAAACTGAGGTCATAACAGGTTAAGAAACCAAAACGTCCCCACTTGGTGTCAATAATCAGCCTTTTGTCGGTGCCCTTCTTGAAATATCTCTGTTCTATGGGAGGTAGAAATATTTTATCATAAATATAGTCCTCATCGGTATGATCAATATACTTGTTAATTATAAAGGTAGAATTATAAAAATCTCCATTTTTTATCCTTACATTATTATAAAAAACGTACTGCAAACCATACCCGCCTTCAGCCAAGCTATCCCTGACATTGTTAACCCAGCTATTAATTTTTCCATTACTCCCGGCTCTCAAGTGATCAATTACTTCCTGGTCGTCTTCTGTTGACCAAATATATCCTGTCACACACAGTTCCGGGAAAATTACAATATTCACTTCGTTTTCATGAGCCACTTCTATTATGTGTTCCATCTTGGCTATATTGTAATTAATGTCTAAAGATAAGTGAATATTGGCCAGAAGTACACTGGGACAATTTTCCACATCAGAGAACTTTCTTTCCAGTATTCTTATATCCACAGCTCCCCCCCCTTTTTGGCCATATAAATATACAGCAGCATAATTATATATATAAGGCACACAATAACTCAGGAAAAACAAAGAAATGTTCAGATATTTTTAAGCTGCCTTTAACCTCCTTTGCTACTTTAACACAAATAGTAATCATAATACAATAATTATTTTTTCCCGGCTAATAATATATAGCTGTTTATAGCTGTTCACTCTTCTCCTTCAACTTCTCTATTTAATCTCTCAAAATAGTCCACCATGTATTTATGCCTGCCCTGGGCTATTCTTTTACCTTCCTCCGTGAGCATTCTGTCTTTAATCTTTATGAGCTTAACCAGGAACT
>CAYYWR010000276.1:0-2950 GCA_964474145.1 uncultured Syntrophomonadaceae bacterium | reverse complement strand
AGCCAGGGGATCATTTCGTCTGCACCGGCCAGGTTGAAGGTGACTTCTATGTCACCGTTTCCCAGTTCTTTAACCTGCTGTGTTTGATGGAATTTCAGGGTGCGGAATCGTTCGGCTACTCCCCGGCTGACCCAAAGGCACACCTTTTCCTCTTCCATATTTTTCTTTGAGGTATGTACTGCCCATACCCGGCTGTACTCTTTTTTAATGGAATATCCCGTGGGCATTTGGAAGGAGGTTTTTTCAAGTATTTTCATTTCCCTTATGTTTGACAGGAGGAAAAGACGGCGCTCCTTTTTTTGCAAACAGCTGCCGGTAAGGTACCAGTTATTGAAACGGCACAGGAGTCCGTAGGGCTCTACAGTCCTTTCGGTTACGGCTCCGTCATAGGTGCGGAGGTATTTTATCCAGAGCTTTTTTCTCTCTCTGATGGCTTTAAAGACGGAACTGATTATGTGACCCTGTTTTTGGTAGTCCCGGGGTGCTGGTTCAGCCGCGTAGACATGGCAGTCAATGTCTTTTATGAGCCTGACGTAGCTGCTTAAGCCCAGGAGGACATCCCTTAACAGCTTCTCCATTATTTCTCTAAAGGCATCTTTTAGTAAGCCGCGATGCTGGGGGTAGAGGCTGAGGGCTGTAAGCAGCGCTTCGTTAATATCCATGGAGGGGGCTGTTAGATCCCCCTGGAACAGGTAGTAGGTTTTTTTGTTCCTTTTTATCCTTTTGATTCCCATGGGGGCGTCTGCCAGTTCTTCCTCCGACTGGGTATTATCATCATCTTCTTCTTCATAGGCCAGAGGGTCAAACAAAATCTGCAGGCGCTTGAGTATTCTGTACACTGTCCTTGGGACGGGGGTGGTGCCTTCCACCTCCCGGTAGGCTTCCTGCAGATCCTCCATGCTGGCCCCTCCTGAGGGGGTTTTGTTCAGTATGGTAAAAAATATGTTGGTCATAACTTCGGGATAACGCCTTTCCCTTTGTACCATATAAATCACCTCGTTTTATTTGTTTTCTCCAGGGTGGGAGTCCCCGGAGCCCTGCTTTGTGAAACCATGCCCCTGTTCTGGTCATTATTATAATCCATTAAAGCGACACATGTGTGTCGCTTTAGCAGTTACAATCAAATTTTTTTTAGATGTCGTGTCAGCATGTCAGCAGATGTCGTGACACTGCTGACACGTGAATTATTTTATTAAGCGCCGCTGCATTAGTAATTGAGGCAAAGGGAATATAGCCAGTGTAAAAATTACCAGCCATAGAAAGTGGTAAAGTAACTCTGGACCCACCATGCCCAGGGTGAGTGCCCTTATAAGAAATACTATATGATAAAGTGGCAAAAACCAGGCGATCTGTTGCACAATTTCGGGAAGTGTATATAGGGGGAAAAATACCTCCGAAAATAAAAACATGGGCGTAATAACCAAAGTGAAAAGGTAGGCAAAAGTATCGATCCTGGGAACCAGTCCGGTCCAGATCATAGATATTTGTGAAAAAATCATTCCCGACAGGATAAAAACAACAGGGGTTAACAAAGCCCAGAAAGAAGTCACCAGGCCTAGCAGTGTGATTACTATCATTATAACTACCCCACTCAAAATTCCCTTAAAGGTGCCGTATAGTAATTCTCCAATAACTACTTCCCTTATATTTATAGGAGTGGCTATGATTGCATGATATATTTTTTGAAAATGCATTCTCACAAAAGAATCATAAGAACATTCTGCCGCTGATGCCCACATGACAGACATGGCAACGATGCCAGGAGCGATAAACTCGGTATAGGTCATTCCTTTAATCTCGGGGATCATAACCCCCAATCCTGCTCCCAGCGCTACCAGATATAAAAGAGGTTCTACCACGTTGAAGGCAAGGCTGGTAGCCCAGGTTTTCTTGAATACTACTAAATTGCGGAATAAGACTTTTAGAGCCCAGGAATTAACCGATTTGTAATACTTAAAAAAATTCTCCATAGCTTAAACCTTTCCCCGTTAATTTTAAAAATACATCTTCTAAATTTGAAGGCCTTACCCGGTATTCGTTAACATAGTCTAAAGAATTTAGTTTATTAACAGCAGGATTTTCGTCGTTTCTAATGTATAAAAAAATAGTTTGTCCAGCTAACTGGTAGCCACTGCTTAAGGGGGTTAACTCCTCCAAAACAGAGTTAATCCTGGCTTCCTCTGCTTCAACTTCGATTACTTTTTCTCCTGCGTGTTTTCGGATCAGATCATAAGGCTTGCCTTCTTCAAGGATAATTCCATTATCCATAATAATTAGGGCATCACATAGATAACTGGCTTCTTCCAGGTAGTGGGTAGTTAGGATAAGGGTTAATCCTCTATTTTTTAGTTGGCGAAGATGCTCCCAAATTAAACGCCTGCTTTGCGGATCCAGACCGGTGGTTGGCTCATCAAGTATCAGTATTTCCGGGGTGTGGATAAGCCCTCGCGCTATGGTAAGCCTCCGCTTCATCCCTCCCGAAATTTGTTCCACCTGGTGATGAGCCTTTTCGGAAAGGCCAAAAAAATTCAGAAGCTCTTTTGCTTTTTCTTTCGCATTTGCTCTCTTAATACCATAGTAATTGGCATAAACCAGCAAGTTTTCCCAAACTGTTAGTTCCTGGTCGAGATTGTTTTCCTGAGGAACTACTCCCAACCTGGATTTAATTTCCCTGGGATGGCGATTAACGTCCATGTCCAGCACGTTTAACACTCCTCCTGAAATAGGGGTAAAACAGTAAATCATTCCAACCGTTGTGGTCTTGCCTGCTCCGTTGGGCCCTAATATGCCAAAACACATGCCGCGTTGAACTTGAAAATCCACGCCGGCCACAGCTTGAAAATTATTGTAATTTTTCTGAAGGTTATTTGCCTCTATGACTACTGACATTCCTGACATTCATCCAGATCTCCTTCCCAAATTAACTTTCGTCCGCTCCTCTATGCCGGTT
>CAYYWR010000275.1:0-2975 GCA_964474145.1 uncultured Syntrophomonadaceae bacterium | reverse complement strand
ATCTAATTACGGAGGTGAGGACTTTGCCTGCGTGTTGGGTCAGGAAATGGCTGGTTATGCCACAGGCCCAATCTTCTTCGTATCCCAGGCCATGGGTTTTCGCCATTCACACCTGGACACGGCGGGATACCAATTTGACCAGATGCGTGAGGAATTTACCCCCGAAAGGGCTGTGGAACTTTTAGAAAAGGAAGAAATGCAGAGAGTGCTGCTAACCTCCATGGTAGCCTGCCTGTTTGCTCGAAAACTTTATACACCGGAGGTACTGCGGGAGGCCCTGGAGGCAGTTGGCCTTAAAGACCAGGGAAAGAATCTGGAGGAATTGGGGGAGGAAATCCGCCGATTACGCTGGAGAGTTAAGTTCTCTACGGGATTCACACCGGAAGAAACAGTAATTCCCCGGCGTTTCACTGAAATTGAAAACTTTAAGGGAGTTCCCTCCGGGGAATATATGAAGGATCTAATTAAGTTATATTCCCGTTCTATCAATAACCTCCGGGAAAAGGAATCATAGTGCAGCTTGGCCTTTTCCAAAATATCAAAGTAAATGTCCCAAACGGTGGATATATTTAAAGCCCTGGCTGATGAAACCCGATTTAAAATTATTTACGCCCTCTGGATTGAACAGGAGCTTTGCGTTTGTGACCTGTCCCTGGTGGTAGGTATGCCTGTAGCGGCCGTATCATACCATCTCCGGTATTTGAGGAGTTTGAGGCTGGTCAGAAATACAAAGCAGGGAAAGGTAGTGTTTTATTCCCTGGATGATGAGCATGTTCGGGACTTAGTTAGAATAACCCTGGAACATATTGAACACACTGAGGAGGAAAAAAATGAGCACAAAAAATAATATTTGTGGATGCTCTTCCTGTGGTCAAGATTCCTCTGGGGCAGAGGAAAAACAAAATTCTGCAGAAGGAAAAAAGGGACAGGCTTCTTTCTGGCACAGGTTAAGAGCACTGTTCTATGAAGAAAAAATGTTGGCATCCTTGTCCGGCCTTTTACTTTTATTGGGATGGCTGCTATCTTATCGGGGGTTATCCCCTGCAGGGCAGAATGCGTTCTTTTTGGCAGCTGCCCTGATTGGTGGGGCAAAGATTTTCCGCAAGGCTGTGGTCTCACTTTTTTAAAAAAATCTGGACATGAATGTATTAGTTACTATATCTGTGGCGGGAGCTGTATTTATAGCTGTTTCTCAAGTCCTGAAGTATTTAATTTTGTAAAAAAATAATGTCAGCAATCATATCCAGGCCCACAGCTTTGCCTGTAAAAAAATGGTAGACCTTTTAAACACCCCATCTTATCAAGAAAAACTCGTCCTTTAACAAGGCATTTGTTATGGCTTCCGACTTAGATTTTGCAGATATCCATGATACCTCAATGTTTTCTTCTTTTAAGGTATGTAAAACATTACTTTCAATCAAATAGTTTTTTACTATTTTTCTGTTCCAAACAGGGAGCACTTTTGAATCCCTGAAATAATATAAATATTTTACCTTTTCCCAATTAATTTCATCATGGTAAACTACACCATCAAAGGTTTGATTATATCGGTAGCTAACATTATTCTGTCTTTCAATATAGTGGAGTTGTGTCGAAATAAGCTGTTCCATACCAATATTTACTATAATACAATCTTCTTCATGAAGAAAATGGAACAAACCATTTTCTTCAAATGCCGCACAATAATTTATATCTTTTTCAAGCGCGGGCAGATAATTATTAACATCAAGAACGCTAAATATGGGGTCAGGAGTTCTGAACGACACAAATTGTCTGACTTCCTCCGAAAACCTTCCCACCTCTGATTTTGAGAACAACCTGTGATATATTCCAGACTTTTTAAATGAATAAGTAAAAGTTGGCACCAATACCGTTTTAGGTTTAAATAATTCCTCTATAACAGTTAAAATAGACCTGGAAAGAAGCTCGTATGGTGCATTAAGTTTATCCTTCAAGTTACGCAGTTTGACATGTAAAAAAATTATTCTTTTTTGGGGTATCGTCAAATGCTTGAATAAACTGAAAAGGCAGGTTTCAACTTGATTTTGTTTTAAATCATTTTTCATAATAAATCAATTCCATTTGCAGATAATTCTTTTATCCTTTGTGCTACATCCCTGTATGAAATGTCTTTAGCCATTATTCTTTCAAATTCTTTCACAGCCTCTCTTTTTTGACCATCAGCCAAAAGGGTTTCAGCCAGGGCATATCTTATTTCCTTTAGAATTTCTGGATCACGGTTTTTCCTTCTTCTTCTGGCTTTTCGTAAAACATCTATTGCTGCGGTATACATTCCCTGCTTTTCAAAGGCCAGGCCTTTATAGTACAGGGCATTGGTGCCTATCATATCGTCATTTTCTATTCCCTGGATTAAATCAATGCACTTAACGTACTCCCCATTCCGGTAGTAAAGCTCTCCCAGGGAAAGTTGAATTGCAGGATTTTCAAGCAAGGATGATTTTTCCAGAAGATTAATAGCTTCATCTACAAGCCCGTTTTCTTCCAGAACTTCTGCTGCCAGTAACTCCAGCCCCAGGTCATCGTTAAATATATGTAAAGATACATGTTCTGTGATAGGAAGTAAAGCACCAATGCTTATATTATATTTGTTAAACATCTGGTTAAAATCCTGCCTGTTATTTAAAATACTTTTAATGCTGTTTAAACGCTCATTTTCATTATCGGTCACCAGTGACATGGCAAAGTAAGCGTCTATTAAACTACTGTTTTTAGCAAGACATTTTCTTATATTTTCTGCAGAATCTGACCTGTTGTCTTTGAGCAAGCAGTTGATGCCTTGAATAAAAAACTTTTCATCCTTGGGTGTAAATAAAGATCTTATAAAGCCAACGTTTATTTGTTGTTGCTGGGAAGGGGCAGAGACACCTTCATTATTTTCAGGCCTGGTGCCTTTAAGGCTGTGCCTCTTTTCATAATATAAGCCTGTTCCCGGGGCCCCTACAGCCATCCGGGCT
>CAYYWR010000274.1:0-2978 GCA_964474145.1 uncultured Syntrophomonadaceae bacterium | reverse complement strand
CGGACTCGCAGCTTCTACCCATAACCACTCCCGTCGAATCCTTACGCCCCCATATCTTAATACTATTCATATTGCCTGTCTTTAAAGGCCCTTTCAATCTCCCTCCGGGCCGTTTTTTCCTGGAGGGCCTTTCTCTTGTCATAGGTCTTTTTACCCTTAGCCAGGCCTAATTCCACCTTAACCATACCGCTTTTAAGGTATAGTTTTATGGGGACCAGGGTAAGTCCCTTTTCCTTAGTCAGCCCTATGAGCCGTTTTATCTCTCTTTTATGCATCAATAGCTTTCGCGTGCGCAAAGGGTCATGGTTAAAAATATTGCCCTGCTCATAAGGACTGATATGCATATTATATAGAAAAAGCTCTCCATTTTCAACCCGGGCAAAGCTATCCTTAATATTAACCTTGCCCTCCCTGATGGACTTAACTTCCGTCCCTTTAAGGACAATACCTGCTTCATAAAGTTCTTCAATATGAAAATCAAAGCTGGCTTTTCTATTTTGGGCAAATATTTTTTCACTCATGCTCATTTTATACTCTCCGGAAAAATAAACCCTACCTGCCTTCCTGGACAAATAGGGTTAAAATTTTCTTTTTTAGGGTCTGACTATTTTCAGTTATAAGTATATCATCCTTTGCAGCTTCTGTCAATTGCAGCTTCTGTCAATTAATACTTTTTGATATTTAGCATTTTTTAACATTATTTTTCTATGTTAAATTTAATATTATAAAAGTGATCCGGCCAACCCGAACCATTTTTCACTACTCTTCCACCAGGATAAAATCTATATTCCTTTCTTCCTTGTTGACCCCGTCAACCAGAATTGTGACCTTATCCCCAATTCTGTACTCTTTTTTTGTTCTCTCCCCCACCAGGGAGTACTGCTTATCCATAAAGTGGTAGTAGTCATCGGCCATGCTGCTGATATGGACCAGACCCTCAATAGTATTTTCCAGCATGACAAACATGCCAAAGGGAGTGATGTTGCTTATAATAGCTGGAAACTTAACACCCACTCTTTCCTCCATATATTCAACCATTTTCAGGTCTTTGCTCTCCCTTTCCGCTTCTACGGCAGTGCGCTCCCGGTTGGATGACTGTTCAGCGATATCAGGCATATTCTTTTTAAGTTTCTTAGCTATTTTTTTTGACAGCTGCCCGCCTTCCAGTATATCCCTGATTATCCGATGGATAACCAGGTCAGGGTAACGGCGAATTGGAGAAGTGAAGTGGGAATAATATTGCGAAGCCAACCCAAAATGTCTTTCTTTTACTTCAGAATACCGGGCAAGCTTCATGGACCTCAGAAGAATTGTATGGATGACTATTTCCTCTTTTTTCCCTTCTGCCTTTTGGAGAATATCCTGTAAGACTGAAGGATGGAGATCTTTCAGGTTACCTTTCAGGGTGTAGCCAAAATTGGCAACGTAATCCCTGAAAGCCAGTATTCGGTCTTCATCAGGATCAGGATGGATTCTATAAAGAAAAGGCACCTTGCTCCTGTAAAAATGTTCTGCCACTACTTCATTAGTAGCAATCATAAACTCTTCAATTATGCTCTCCCCTATACCCCTTTTCTTCTCCTCTATCAGTACCGGCTTCCCCTGCTCATCCAGCTCTATACGGGTTTCCGGAAACTCAAAGCCAAGGGATCCCCTTTTTTCCCTCTTCTCTTTTAGTGCCCCGGCCAGCTGCTCCATGTCTTCCAGCATGGGTAAAAGATCTTTATACTTTTCCCTGAGCTGCTTATCTTTATCTACCAGTATTTTATTAATGTCCTGGTAGGTCATTCTCTCATTAATATTTATAATACTTATATGAAAATGTCTGTCCAGCACTTTCCCCTTATGGTCCAGGTCCACCTCAACACTCAAGGTTAGCCGGTCGGTATGAGGATTCAAGCTGCACAAGTTATTAGATATCTCAGGTGGAAGCATGGGTATGACCCGGTCAACCAGGTAAACGCTGGTTCCCCGCTGGTAGGCTTCCCTGTCCAGAAAGCTGCCCTCTTTAACGTAATACCCTACATCAGCAATATGGACTCCCAGCCGGTATCCTTTATCTGTCTTTTCCAGGGATACCGCGTCATCCAGATCTTTCGCCTCTTCATCGTCAATGGTAATTGTCAGCTTTTTCCTGAAGTCCTTCCTGTTATCATACTCTTCAGAAGGAATATTTTTGGGCAACTGCTCAACTTCCGCCATTATCTCCGGGGGAAACTCCTCTGGTAGTTCGTATTTTTTAATTATAGAAAGAATATCTATCCCGGGAATATTCTTATGCCCCAGTATTTCTGTGATTTTCCCCTCGGGGTTTCTTCTTTTTTCCGGCCACCTGGTTATTTCTGCTATAACTTTATCTCCATTTTTGGCCTTAAGGGAGGCCGCCTTGGGGATAAAAACATCCTGTGAAATACGGTGCTCATCAGGAACAACAAAACCAAACTGACGGCTGGCCTCATAGGTGCCCACTAGAGAACTGTTTCTTCTTTTTAAAACCCTGATAACTTCGCCTTCTAATTTTTTGCCATCGGTTTTTTGGAATAGCCGTGTCACCACTTTGTCATCATGCATGGCTCCATTCAGGTTATTAGCACTTACAAAGACATCCCTGGACTCCTGCTGCTGGGGAATAACAAAGCCATAACCCTGAGGATGTCCCTGAAGTCGACCAACCACCAGATTCATCCTCTCTGGCACACCGTGCCGGTTAAATCTGGTTTTAATCACCTCCCCCTCCGCTTCCATATCCTCCAGGAGCCTGGTAAACCTTTTAACATCTTTTTTATCGTTAATACCAAAAGCTGATAACAACTCCTCCATGGTTAAAGGCTTGTAGGCTTCTTTTCTCATAAAAGATAAAACCTTCTCTTTTGTTGAAATATTAACACCCCCTTTACTAATTTAAACCATTTTTCATTTTATTATACAATCCCCAGCATTTTTACCAGGGTAATCCTTGATCAGGGCAAATACACAGG
>CAYYWR010000273.1:0-2979 GCA_964474145.1 uncultured Syntrophomonadaceae bacterium | reverse complement strand
TGCAGAGTTTGACTATGCCGGGACCCAGGCCTGCAAGGCTTTGCGGGAAGAGGGCATAGAAGTAGTCCTGGTAAACAGCAACCCGGCTACTATTATGACCGACCTGGATATGGCGGATAAAGTTTATATAGAACCATTAACACTGGAATTTTTAAAGAAAATAATATTGAAGGAACAGCCCCATGGCCTGCTGCCCACCCTGGGAGGTCAGACGGGGCTCAACCTGGCCATAGAGCTTTCCAGGGACAACTTTTTGGAAGAGGCTGGGGTCAGGCTTTTAGGCACCCCCCTGGAGTCCATACAAAAGGCAGAAGACAGGGAGAGGTTCAAAGAAACCATGGGGGATATTGGGGAACCGGTTCCGGCCAGCAGCATAGTGAGAAATCTGGAGGAAGCTTTGAGCTTTGTCCAGGAGGTGGGCTATCCTATTGTGGTCAGGCCTGCCTATACTTTAGGTGGCACCGGGGGAGGTTTTGTTCATTCCCAGAAAGAGCTGGTGACCCAGTTAAAGAAAGGGCTGCAAAGCAGCCTGATCAATCAGGTGCTCCTGGAACAAAGTGTAGCCGGGTGGAAAGAGATAGAATTTGAGGTTATGCGGGACGGCAGCAATAACTGTATAACTGTTTGCAGCATGGAAAACATAGATCCCATCGGTATTCATACGGGGGACAGTGTGGTGGTAGCTCCAGCCCTGACCCTGTCAGACAGGGAATACCACCTCTTGAGAAGGGCTTCCCTTAAAATTATCAGGGCTTTAGGTATAGAGGGGGGTTGCAATGTGCAGTTTGCCATGAATCCTGAAGCCCTTGATTACCATGTTATTGAAGTTAATCCCCGGGTTAGTCGTTCCAGTGCCCTGGCTTCCAAGGCTACCGGCTATCCTATTGCCAAGGTAGCGGCTAAAATTGCTGCCGGGTTTTCCCTGGAGGAAATCCAAAACGCTGTAACACAAAAAACATCAGCCTGTTTTGAGCCCAGCATTGATTACGTGGTCCTGAAATTTCCCCGCTGGCCCTTTGACAAATTTGTCTCGGCGGATCGGCGCCTGGGCACGCAGATGAAGGCTACAGGGGAAGTCATGTCCATTGACCGGACCTTTGAAGGAGCTTTTTTAAAAGCTGTTCGCTCCCTGGAAATTGATGTTTCCGGGATACTCCTGGAGGACGTGGAAAAATGGGAGGATTATAAAATAAAAAAAGAGATGGTCAGTGCCAGTGACGAGAGGTTGTTTGTAGTGGCTGAGGCCTTGAGAAGGAAATGGCCCCTGGAAGAGATTCACAGTTTAACCCGGATAGATTACTTTTTTCTTTACAAGATAGCCAACCTGATAGAAATGTACCGCAGGCTCCAGGGATGCAGCCTGGAAAATGTCAGTGAAAAAGACCTCAGGGAAGCCAAGAGAAAAGGTTTTTCCGATGAAGATATAGCCAGGATGCTGGATAGCAGTATGCTGGAGGTCCGCAGGCTAAGGGAGGGAATGAATATAGCGCCTACCTACAAGATGGTAGATACCTGCGCCGGGGAGTTTGAAGCAGCCACCCCTTATTACTACTCAACTTACGAGGAGGAGGATGAGGTGGAAGTTTCTCCCCGGAATAAGGTTTTGGTAATTGGCTCAGGGCCCATCCGCATTGGACAGGGGATCGAGTTTGATTACTGTTCTGTCCACGCAGTATGGGCGATTCAGGGGGCAGGCCGGGAGGCTATTATTATAAATAACAACCCGGAAACGGTGAGCACCGACTTTGACTGTGCCGACAAGCTGTATTTTGAGCCCCTGGCCCCGGAGGACGTCTTAAATATTATTGAAAAAGAAAAACCCGAGGGAGTTATTGTCCAGTTCGGAGGGCAGACCGCCATAAACCTGGCGGGGTTTCTAAAAGATATGGATGTTCCAATCCTGGGGACCTCGGTGGACAATATTGACCTGGCAGAGGACAGGCAAAAGTTCTGGGAGCTGCTGCAGTCTGCAGGAATTCCCCAGGCAGAAGGGACCTCGGTAACTTCCATGGAGGAGGCCATGGGGGTAGCTTTAAAGCTGGGTTTTCCCCTGCTGGTCAGGCCCTCCTATGTAATCGGGGGGCGGGCCATGCACCTGGCCCACAACGAGGAGCAGCTTTATACATACCTCCGGCTGGCAGCCAAAGTTTCTCCCCAGCACCCCATACTTATTGATCAGTATCTTCTGGGCAGAGAAGTAGAGGTGGACGCTGTAGCCGATGGGAAAGACATACTGATACCCGGGATTATGGAGCATGTAGAGAGGGCCGGTGTTCATTCAGGAGACAGCATGGCTGTATTCCCACCCCTGAACATAACCCCGGAAAATGAGAAAACACTGGTGGATTATACCAGGAGAATAGTAAAGGCCCTGGATATAAAAGGGCTGGTCAATATTCAGTTTGTTATTTATAAGGGCAAAGTTTATGTTATAGAGGTTAATCCCCGGGCCAGCAGAACCATACCTATTTTAAGCAAGGTTACGGGGGTGCCCATGGTAAAGCTTGCCCTGGAAATAATGATGGGCGCTAGCCTGGAGGACCTGGGGTACGGAACAGGCTTGAAAACACCGCCTCCCTATATGACCGTAAAAGCCCCGGTATTTTCCTTTGAAAAGCTGGCCTGGGTAGACACTTCCCTGGGACCGGAGATGAAATCTACAGGGGAAATCCTGGGAATAGACAGCACCTTTATCGGAGCTCTTTACAAAACCATGCTTTCAGGAGATTACGCTTTCCCCCAAAAGGGGAACATACTCTTTTCTGTTGCCAGTCAGGACAAAAAGGACATACTGCCTCTGGCTAAAAGGTTTGCGGCCCTGGGGTTTAATATATGGGCTACGGGGGGAACAGCGGAAAGCCTTCGCAGTTACGGCCTCCGGGAGGTAGAAGAGGTTTATAAAATTGGAGAAGGGCGTCCCAACGTTTTGGATCTAATTCAGGAGGGGAAGATTGAAGTAGTAATTAACACCCCTACCTA
>CAYYWR010000272.1:0-2986 GCA_964474145.1 uncultured Syntrophomonadaceae bacterium | reverse complement strand
AATCATAAGCCCTGGTATTGTCCACGCAGGAGCCCATGTGGGGGATTAAGGGCAGTTCTACCCCGCTGGCATCAGATAGCTTCTTCAAGAAAGCTTTAAGGCCGTCCCCTGCATACTTATCAATAGCTTCTGAGTTCATCATTCCTGCCCGGGCATAGGACTGGGCAGCACAACCGGTGGCTACTACAAATACATCATTCTTAACCAGTTCTTCAGCAATATAATTGTGAATCTCGTCCTGAATTTGCTTGGAGTTGTTGCAGCCAGCCATCAGGGCAACACCCCTTATTTGTCCTTCGGCAATAGCATCATTTAAAGCTCCGATGGGTCTTTCCTTATTAACGGAAGCAAAAATATCCATTAAGGCTTCAAAGCTGAAACCAGCTATAACAGTATGTTTTACGTTAGGAATTTCTACTACCTTTTCTCCTCTTTCTTTAAATGCTGCAATAGCAGTGCGCACTACGTCTTTAGCATTTTCCATGGCGTATTTCTCATCATAGCTAATATGATAAGAACCAGGGATCTTGGATATATTTGAAGTGGTAATGATCTTGGTGTGGAAACATTCGGCCACTGCCCTCAGTCCAGGCATGATGCACTGAACATCCACTACCATGGCATCAATAGCTCCGGTCATCATGGGGAGTTCCTGGGACTGGAAACTGGTCACTATGGGAACACCCTGGCGCATTAACACTTCGTTACCGGTACAGCATATACCCATACACTTGACGCCCTTTGCTCCTGCTTCTTCAGCTTCAGGCTTTAATTCTTTAGCTGCCTTAACCACCATTTCACTCAGGAGTGGGTTATGCCCGTGCACTACCAGGTTAACCATTTCAGGATCAATTACCCCCATATTGGCTTCAGACTTCACCGGCTTGGGAGTTCCAAAGATAATGTCAGTAAGGTCGGTGGCAATGTGCATTCCAGTATAATCAGAAAGAGCACACTGCAAGCCGCCGAAAATAATGCTAACAGGGTCTGCATCCACACCAATATGTGTCTGGTGTAGAAGCTCAACAACGCTACCGTTAACATTGGCGGGAATAATATCCCTGGCATTGAAATTTTCCATGCGATCTTTAGTAACAGTAGTAGATAGCCAAACAGGGGGCTTGCCAGTATATGTGCCGAAATCTTCCAGGGCCATTTTGGCAACTTCCTGGGCCAGGGTAGCATCATCTTTACCATCGGTGCTTATGCCAACCCTTTCAGCAACTCTCTTTAACTTGTCAGAATCAGTAATCTGGTAGTCCTTGAGGTGGCCTTCAGCACACTCCAGCAGGGTTTCTGCCACATGGCGACCATGGTCAGAGTGGGCGGAACAACCACCAGCTATAGCCCGCACCACGTTTCTTGCTACGATGGTATAGGCTGTGGCTCCACAGATACCTTTGCTAGCCTTTTTGGTTATCCGGCAGGGTCCAGCCAGACAATTCTTGCAGCAAACACCAGCATTACCATAGTTACACTGGGGCTGTTGCTGAATATACCTTTCAAAGGCTGTGTCATAACCCTTACCTTCTATTTGCTTTAGTATCTCTAGCGCAGCTGGATCACTTGTTCTTTTCATATCTTTCTTTTCTTTAGCAGACATTTTTTTCCTAACCTCCTTAAATCTTTTTAATCACACCTCGTGCAAATTTTTAAGCGTTGTTTAATCACGAGCAGTGTGTCCACAAAAAATAATTCTGTGTTAAGCTACTGACTCACCTCCTCTAAAATACTCTTATAAACTTCCTCCATATTAGGTAGTAAGCTTTCATCAGCCAGAACCCCAGTTTCTGTATTCATGGCTTTTTCCCAGATGTTTTCATCAAACTTAATTACACCCAGTAATTCATTTTCTGAAAACTGTGACTGGAGAAACTGTTCTTCCTTTTCATGCCTTACTTTATTGCCTAAAATTTTAATATTTTTAATTCCCAGATCCCGGGCCAGCTGCTGGACAACTCTGGTGGTCTGTACGCTGACCTTTGTGGGCTCTGTAATAATAATCATGAGGTTAACCCCTTCAGAAGTACCCCGGGTTAAATGCTCAATACCGGCACTCATATCCAAAATAACTGCCTCGTCCTGATCAAAAAGCAAAGAATTCAGCACAGCATTAAGAAAGGAATTCTCCTTGCAGTAGCAAGCTGAACCCCCCTGTTTTATGCCTCCCATTCTTAAGAAATGGACCTTCCCTTGCTTATAGCTGTACTCTTCAATAACATCCTCTACATCGGGGTTCAGGTCATAAAAAAGCCCTCCTCCACCGCTTTTTGAATCAATAACTTCCTTCATATCAATTAAAGGCTTTAGCTTGTTTAACTCTTCTACAGGTAACCCCAGGGTCAGCCCCAGGCTTACGTCAGGATCTGCATCAATAGCATAGACCTTATAATTTTTTCTTTCAAAAGCTTTGACCATGTTTGCTGCCACTGTTGTTTTACCTACTCCACCTTTTCCAGACACTGCTATTTTCAATCCTAATAGACCTCCTATTTTTAAGGATGCATGGTTACTGTCATTTACTATATTTTACTATATTACACTGGTGTCTATTTAATATATTCGACGATATTATTAAAAATCCTTTTTTTAAAGCTAAGTTCTTTTTTTTATAATTTCTTTATACTTTTTTAAACATACTGAATTAAACATACTGAAACCTTTTGAACCCTTAATTATTAATTATCAAATGATTATAATTGCTTATAATTTTATTTCGTTAAATATATAAGGAATCCTGCTAAGCTATAAAAATTTTTTTAAAATAAAAAGCGCTTCCTTAAAAATAAAAATGTTTAAGAAAGCGCCTTACAGTATTATTATATTTTTTTTGCTACCTCTGCCTTCACTCTAGCCTTCACTCTCTGTGAATTCGTGGATTCGTTGTTAGTTGGGACTCCCTCTCTGGTATATCCTTGCTAATTCCATTAAGCTAAGCTTTTTTCTTTTATTGATGAAGCTTTTCTTCTTGGGCGGGAGATTTCAC
>CAYYWR010000271.1:0-2993 GCA_964474145.1 uncultured Syntrophomonadaceae bacterium | reverse complement strand
TATCCCCGTAAAGGAAATTGACGGCCGCGTGGCAGGATTTACCGGAAAGATCTGGGAGGGCGACCAGGATAATCTGGTAGCCCGGGACAAGGACTGGAGCATAGATTTCAGCTCCCCCGTTAACCCCGCCACCGTTAATCCCCTGACCTTCAAGGTAACCCCGGCAGGGGGAGGCCCCAGGGTGCCCGGAGAGATATCCTTTGCCAACAATAACCGCACCATCAACTTTGAACCCCTGGAGCACTATGAACCAGGAGAATATATTCTTACCATTACGGAGCAGATGAGCTCCCGGGGAGGTGTTTCACTACAAGAAGCCATTCGCTTTCAGTTTGAAGTGGAGTAGTCTGAAGTGGAGTAACCTGAAAAAACTGAGAAAAGCAGTTTGAGAAAAGCAGGAAAAGCAGTTTACATGAAAGACAGCATTAAGAAAGCAGTATCAAGAAAGCAGTATCAAGAAAGCAGCATTAAGATTAAGAAAGCAGCACTAAGAAAGTAGTATTAAAAAAGTAACAGGAGGTGTTTTACATGGCTTTAAATCAGGCCATCAAGAAAGTATGGGTGTTTCCCCTGCTGCTGGCGTTCCTGGTAATGGCTCTGGCCGGACAGGTAACGGTAATGGCCTCGGGAAATCTTCCCCTCATAGAGGCGGGCAGCGCCAGGGTAATGGGAGAGACGGTAGATATCCCTGTAACCCTTCGCAATATTTCCGGGATTGAGAGCGGGAGCTTTAAGGTAACCGCAGCCCAGGGGGACAAGCTGAAGCTGGAAGATATTAGCTTAAACAGCCGGGAATTCAACTGCACCCACAAAGAAGTTCCCGGGGACATGGGAGACATGATAGAAATTCAGTTTCTGTCCCGTAACGGCAGCATGGATATAGACCATAGAGGAGTAGAAGTAGTTTACCTGACTTATGCTCTGGGGGAAAATGTTGAAGCAGGGGAAACCCTGGACATCAAGCTGACTGATGTAAACCTTAAAAACGCCAGCGACGCAACCCTTTCCCTTGATGTTTTCTCCGGAACCGTAGAGAGGAATTATATGCTGGGGGATCTCACCGGAAAAGACGTAATAAGCCCTGCAACCACCACCCGTATTTTACAGCACAGCATGGGTCATAATCCCATAGAGGACCCCCTGGCCCTGGAAGCCGCAGATCTGAACGGCGACGGCGTGGTGGACATGAGGGACGCCCGCATACTCATGGACTATCTGGCGGGCATCAGGGACAGTTTCTTCTCCATTAAGACTCAGGGTAACTTGCCCAATGCCCTTGTAGGAGATACCTATACAGTGGAGCTGGAGACGGCTCACGGTAAGGCCCCCTACAACTGGGAACCAGTTACCCGCAGGGACAGACTCCCTCACGGTTTGGAACTAAACCAGGAAACAGGAGTAATTTCCGGAACCGTAGAGAACAGCCGGCATGCAGGAGAGCACAGCTTTACCCTGCAGGTTACCGACAGGCAGGGCAGCCTGGTGGAAAGGGAATTTACCATTAACGTAACAGAATCCGACATTGTTTCTGTAGAGAATATACCCCATATCATGGTAAAGGTAGGCGAAACACCTTCGCTGCCCCACCAGGTCAGGGTAACTTACAAGGACGATACTACCGGCAGTGAAGAGGTAAGCTGGGAAAGTGTGGACACATCAAAAGTGGGCACCCGATTTATTACAGGCACTGTAGGGGAATCCGGCCTTACCATCAGCGCAGAACTCACCGTTCTGGAGAACAGTTTCATCAAGGATGTAACTACCGGCTACCTGCAGCTCCTGAACATTTACACCCTGGAGGTGGAAGCCCAGAGCCCCGTCTTTGCTATCAAAATAAACGACATGTTCATGCACTACGAGGGCGGCAACCACTTCAGCCTGGCTACCACCACCCTGGATCCCGATTCCCGGATTACCCTGGAGGTGTACGACAGGTTCGGAAATCTACTGGAGAACAAGAGAATCAAGCTGGACTAGATTGAGCCAGCAAAAATATACAGCAAAAATATACTGAAAAATAAGTTGAAGGAATAGAGAGGAGGTTTAATTAAAGTGATTAGCTTGACGAGAGCAAGGGACAACAGCAAACCCATGAGCGCAGGGTTTTTCCTCACCGCAGGTATTATGATAATAATGATGGCATTTCTGCTAACAATCAGCATTTCGTCAGTATCTGCAGAACCCAGCCACCCTTATGAATACTGGTTTGAAAAGGACGCTGACAATCAGAGATTTCACAATATTTCTTCCATAAAGCAGATGGCAGTTAAGCTGGACTATGAACATGACTTTAACTATACTGCCCAACCTGAGGATATTTATGTGGCTCTCCCCGGGGGTAACGAAGGAATTCCCATCATCAGCCAAATCGATGACTCCCAGGAAAAGGAACTCACTATCCAGTTTAAAAATCTGGAGTACCTGAATTTCGGTAACAACCTGGACTACGAGCTGGTTATTCCCCGGAGAACGCTGAAATTCGACCAGCTGGAGGAATACCGCATGCCCTTCCAGGTACTGGAACTGGTGCCCGGTTTTAAGAAAACCTTTATTGAATCCACTTCCAGCGATATTAACAGGAGCATTTTCCGCTGGAACGCACCCCGGGATATTCTTATCCACGTGCCGGAAATCTATATTACGGGAATCGAGAGCATGCACCGCTACCAGGGATTGCTTCCCGAGGATAGGCCCGAATCTGATGACGGCCTGGAAAAGCAGCCTGACGGCTTTACCAGTGAGAATAACCCGGCCCTGACAAATATAGATATCTTCGCCCTGGAGGATGTGGTAAGGGTCAATATGGGACTGAAATCCAATGACACAGACCAGGGGAAAGACTACCAACGGGAACTCTTCCGGCGGGCCGACATAAACGGTTTTAGCGCCGGGCAGGCGGGCCTGAACCCCGGGGACAGCGATAACCTGGAACGCCCCGAAGACCTGGAGGTAAGGGCCTATAACCAGGATGGGAAATTCCTGGAAGCCCGTAA
>CAYYWR010000270.1:0-3000 GCA_964474145.1 uncultured Syntrophomonadaceae bacterium | reverse complement strand
ACGCTGCAGGTGGCTGTATGGCCCCCGTCTACTGTGGTGACCGTGATGGCCGCCGTACCCGCGGATACAGGCGTGACCGCCCCATCGGTGACGGTGGCTACATCTGTGTCGCTTGAACTCCAGGTCACGTCTTTGTTTGTAGCATCGGCAGGTGATGCGGTTGCCGACAGGGTTTCTGTTGCGCCTACGGTCAGGGTGATGCTGCTTTTGTTCAGGCTGACAGAGCTTACCGGGATGACCTGTGTCGTGACCGTCCTCACAGGGCGGAAACCGCGGTCGCTGGTGTGAGACGGGCGGCTGATCTTGACGTAGCCCACTTGCAGGTAGTAGCCGCTGTGGTGCCAGCTAAAATAGTGGCCGCCGCGATAAACCCCGTCGGGCCCGATTTGGGTAAAGCACCATTCCAACACATTGCCGCTCATGTCGTAAAGGCCTAAGGCGTTGGCAGCTTTTAGGCCTACGGGCTGGGTACTCCAATTTCTTTTATATGGACATCCGCTGTTATCTCGGTGCCAGGCCACCGCGCCGGTAGCAGCAGCGTTGCTCCAGTCTGCCGTGGCCCCACTGGCCGAGTTGCCTTTGGTGAAGTAAGGGTTTGTATAGCCGGAGACGGTGTTAGTACTGTCGCTGCCCCGCCAGCGGGCCGCCAACTCCCACTCGTCGCTGGTGGGCAGGCGGAAACCATTACTGGCAGTTGCTGTCACACTGGCAAGGTATGTGTTGGCGGAGGCGGCGTCCCGCAGGAGTTGGCCGTTTAAGGTGTAGATCGGTGTGTAAGCGGTGTCGTGCTGGGCGTTGTGGTACTCGGTGAGGGCATTGAGCCAGACGATGGTGTCTCCCCAACTTATACTGGTCACCGGTTGGAGTTTGGCGGCGGTGGGGGGTCCCCCTTCAGCGCCCCAGTGTCCTTCCCGCCCCGCATTGGCAAAGCTGTATTTCCCCGCTCCCCGGTCGGCGTGGGTCGCCCAGGTGTAAACCGTGTGCCATAGTTCGTAGGTTACCTCAGTCTCGCCGATCCAGAAGTCCTTATCCACGGTGGCGGTGCCGGAGTCGCCCGTTCCCGTGGGGAAGGTGGCCGCCGGGGCCAGGCGCATGTGGAAAGTAGTGAATTTGGGGAGGGACCACCGGCGTGGTTGGCGAAACCAGCCTATGGTGTGGGATGTGCGGGTTCCGGGTGCAACTTGGGAAGGTGTGCTTCTGAAGCATGTTGTCCAGGGGCACCAAAAGCGGTTTTCGGGTGCACCTGGGGAAGGTGCTTCACCAAGTAGAGATGTAATAGTAAACCCCATCCTAACCGTCTGTCGCAGGTTATTGCCCGTAGCAGACCTTACGCTCTGATGAATAATAATGGTATATGTTTGTCCTGGTTCATAACCGCCGGCAGGATGATTAATAATGACCTTGTCTCCAGCTGTAGTCACAGTCAGGTCTGTTTTCATGCGGTTCTCTGAACTATCCTCCACCCAGATATTATCAGTAACAGATGCGGGGTCGACCGGCTGGCTAAAGCTGATCGTCCAGACTTTATTCTCGGGAATGTTGGTTTTGGACGGCAAGATATGCTCATCAGTTACCGGCAGTTTACCAGTTAACAGCGTTATTTCGGTGAAGTGGGCGACGGCGGTTTTGTTTTCGTCCATGGTGAGGGTAATGGTTGGGGTATGGTGTTCCGTTGTGCCAACTACCCACATCTGGAACTGCCAGCCTGCTTCAGGTGTAGCTGTCAAGTTTATTTCTTTGCCATGTTCATATTCATGGATGCCAACTTTCGGTTCGGTTGTGCCTTCTCCTTCTGCCGGCTCAATGGTCAGTGTTTGCATGATATGGGCATACTGGGCGGTGATAGTAAGGTCCTCTGTGACGCTATCAAAGTCCGTATCCCAGCCTGTGAAGGTTTGTCCTTCTCGTTCTGGATCATCGGGAGGAGTAGCATCTTCTCCGTAATCTACCTGTTCAGTTTTAAGTTCTGTGCCATCATAATCTAGGAAGGTTACATCAATAAGTAGTTCAGAAAAAGTCCACTCTCCAGATTGAGTGCCGGTGCCAATACCAGGTTTGCCAAAGGCAATAAATTTTTCACGAAAATCATTTGCGTAACTACTTAAGTCTGTAAGTAAGTCATCTTCAATGGTTATGTTATCTGGTTCCATTAACATACATATTTTTGTAAGCTGGTTCCCACGAAATGCACCCCGACCTATACTGGTCACACTATCAGGGATGTTGACCTCGGTTAGTTGATTCCAACGGAATGCCCCATCACCTATACTGGTCACGGGATAACCACCCAGTCTCCTAGGTATCACCACATCCTTGGGCCCATCCTCGCTATATCCCTTTATCTGCGCATCGCCATCAATTACCCTAATAGAAAAATACCCCTCTGTTTGCTCTGCCGCACCCACACCTCCAAAAACTGTCCCAATAAAACACAACACCAGCAACATTAATAAAAGTTTTTTTCTAACCATAACTTCCCCCTTGAAAGTTTATTGAAAAGAACAGACATCTTTTAACAATGTCTAATTTTCGCCTATTTGCTATACACCAAATTATCTTTTACACTGCTTCCATCTATCCTTTTTTTAATTTTAAATATATGGTTGCTCGGCCGGAACTGAAAAGCCTCCCGGCTTTCCCAGTTCCTCCCAAAAGGGGTACGTCCCTCCTGTATAATTTACCAGATGCTATGGCAGGTAACAGGAGAATACCGTCCCAGGAATAATACACCATTAGATTTTTAGCCGTGTCAGCAGCTATAGTGCCATCAAGCACCTTAAGGAAGGCTGAAGAAATTTCTATTTCTCCTGAGCACTCGCTACCAGTTAAATGCGGTTAAGTGCGGTTAAATACGTCAAAAGTACTCTACAACTAAAAAAACTCTGTAAACTATAAAGCTTTTATTTATCTATCTATCTGATTGGTAATATTTACAGGAGGGTCTGGCCCCGTAGTAAATTCTGGAAGGCCGGCTTTTTGGCCTGGAAGAATTTACGTCCA
>CAYYWR010000269.1:0-3001 GCA_964474145.1 uncultured Syntrophomonadaceae bacterium | reverse complement strand
CTCTTTACCGTTTTTAGCAAAAGCACAAATTTCATAACCTTCAGGTTCCAGGTGTCTTTTCATCATCTTATGAACAGTGGACGAATCGTCTACAACTAAAATTTTCTCAATAACGGACAATTAGGTACATCCTCCCTTTTTATTTATTATTATGATTCTTTTTATATTCTTTATATATTAGTGAAATCCTGCTAATTATAGTAGAAATCTTTGGAGGGATTCTTATGAAGGACTTCAGAAAAGGGAAAAGCGACAATGCAAATACCAGTTCCCATCTACATTATGACCTGGTAAATCTTATAGTAGAAGGCACTTCTTCTGTAACTGGCGGAGATTTCTTTAAAGTTTTGGTAAAAAAGTTGTCCCAGGCGCTGAAGGTTAAGTATGCTTTTATAGGAGAGTTGAATTCTCTGGATAACTCTATAACTACTATAGCTGTTTGGGGAAATGGAGAGTACATGGACAATTTTAATTATCAATTAAAGGGGACTCCATGTGAAGAAGTTATTTATGAAACACAAGGGGAAATATGTTACTTTCCGGAAAAAATACAGGACCTGTTTCCTGAAGACATCTTATTAAAGGATATGGATATAAGTAGTTACCGGGGTATTGCTTTAAAAGATGGTGAGGGAAACGGGCTGGGATTATTGTCGGTGATGCATGACCGGCCCATGGGGGATGTGTCAGCTGCTGAGTCTATTCTTAGAGTTTTTAAAGCCAGGGCCGGCGCAGAGCTGGAACGCTTAAAAACAGAAGAGAAGCTCAGGGAAAGTGAAAAACTGAGCCAATCCATACTGGATTCCGTGCACCCCTGTATTGCTGTACTGGATAGTAAAGGCGAATTAATTTATAAAAACAAATTATGGGCTGAATACAGTAAAGGGGCTGGACTGCCTTTCCTCAATGATATTGATAGAGGAGAAATAAGTTTACTGGAAGTTTTGCATAATATTGCGCTGAAAAAACAGGATGAACACTTGTTTGAAACCTATGAGTGCGTAAGTGATGTAATAAAAGGAGAGCGCCTTCACTTTAGTATGGAGTATCACCAACAGACATTGCGGGGGCAGAGCAAGTGGCTCTCCATAAGAGCCATGCCCCTTGCTGGCGATAAAGAGGGAGCTGTACTGTCACTACTGGACATAACCAGGAGAAAAAAAATGGAGGAAAGGAGAAACACGGAACTGGCTATAATATCTGAGCTTTCGGATTATGGCAATATTAATCTAGCGTTACGTAATGTGTTAAACCTGATCTCCACCCTTACAGGGTGTCAGGCACTTTCTATAAAGCTTGAGGAAAAGGGAGGCCAACCTTATTATGTAAAGAAAGGATTCCCTGATGACTCAGTTAACAGTTTAATGGAAAAAGACTATTGTCTTAAATCCGAGCACAAAACCGAAGCACTGATTCCAATTAAAGATGAAGGAAGGGATATAGGAATGCTGAGGCTTTGCGATAACAGGCCGGAGATTTTAGATGAAGATGATATTTCTTTTTTAGAGCATGTAAGCATCCATATTTCTTTCGCTTACCGGCTCATGGTTAACACCCAGGCTTTAATAAACAGTGAAGAACGCTTAGAAAAGATTAACAAGGAATTAGAAAAATCAAATCGTTTAAAAAGCGAATTTTTAGCCAACATGAGCCATGAACTGAGAACTCCTTTAAATTCCATTATAGGCTTTTCAGAGCTGCTGGGAAACCAGGTTTTTGGAGAATTAAACCCGGAGCAGCTGGAATACATTAACTATATACGAGAAAGTGGTGATCACCTTCTATCACTGGTTAACGATGTTTTAGACCTGTCCAAGATAGAAGCCAATCATATAGAGTTAGAATTACAGGAAATAAATGCTTACAAGCTACTGGAGAGCAGCATAAAACTTTTTAAAGAAAAAGCCATGAATAAAAATATTGAGCTTAATCTGGAAGTACAGGATGGTCTTCCCCTTATTAAAGCAGATGAGAGGCGCATAAAGCAGGTTTTGTTTAATCTTTTTTCCAATGCCTTAAAATTTACCGATGAAGGTGGAAAGGTGACACTAATGGCATCATACAGGAGTGGGTATATAGAGGTGTGTGTGGAGGACACAGGTATCGGTATAGCCCCGGAATATCACGATAAAATATTTAAAGAATTCTCCCAGGTTGATGGTTCCCTTTCCAGGAATCATGAAGGGACCGGGTTAGGGTTAGCTTTGTCCAAAACACTTATAGAACTCCATGGAGGAAGCATATGGCTGGAAAGTCAGCCGGAGAAGGGAAGCAAGTTCTTTTTCAATATACCCGTTAACTGACTTAAAAATTATGAATTATGTTAATAACTGTTTATTCCTCTGATTTATTAAAAAATACATCTAAAGGTGTATTTTTTTTCATTTTAAAAGCTTTCCCAGCATACTAATGAATAAGAAGTGGTTTAAAGATTACATGCGGGGAGGGAGAAAATGATATTTCCTATTATTGTATTGTTAATAGTGTTGTATTTGTCTGTTGGACAGCGAATTAAAATGAAGGCCAGGCTCTATAAAGATTTAGGGGAGTTACCTACTGACCCTTTACCATCGCCTGTATCAACTGCTTTGACAGAAATGCTGGGGGTTGCTGGCGGAATATATCTTGCCCTGGTTATGGCTGTATCTTTTTTACAAATAGATATTCCTTCAAAGGTAGATATTTTCGGAGTAAATATAGAGCCCTTAGCCCTGATTGCTGTTATACTGGCCCTGGTGCAACCATATTTAATTGAGTTAAAGAAACTCCTGAAACCTGGAGGGAGATAATGTGTATTTAAGTAAACTTGAAGGTAAAGAAATTATTAATTTGTATGATGGCTCAAGGTTAGGCGTTTTAGGAAACGCAGAGCTGTTATTTGACCCGGAAAATGGTTCCATAGAATCCTTGCTGCTTCCTGGTTCCCATAGAATTCTTAATCTTGGCCAAAATAAGGATAGTATCACCATTCCCTGGATGTCTATTCATAAAATAGGTACTG
>CAYYWR010000268.1:0-3002 GCA_964474145.1 uncultured Syntrophomonadaceae bacterium | reverse complement strand
TGAGAACGCCCTGGCGGTAGATATGGCCCTGGGGGGTTCCACCAATACTATTCTACATCTTCCGGCTATCTCCCAGGAAGCCGAAATAGAACTGGACTTGAAACTGGTTGACCAAATCAGTTCCAGGACACCCCAGCTGTGCAAGTTAAGTCCTGCAGGGGACCATCACATACAGGACCTGAGGGAAGCCGGGGGCATCCAGGCAGTTTTAAAGGAACTATCCCGGCATAATTTAATTCATACAGATATTATTACAGTAACGACTAACCGCGTAGAAGATAACATCAGGGAGGCGGAAATAACAGATTCCCAGGTTATCCGTAGCCTGGAAGAACCCTATTCCCCTAACGGTGGGATTGCCGTGTTAATGGGAAACCTGGCCCCGGAGGGGGCAGTAGTAAAGCAGGGAGCGGTAGCCCCGGAAATGATGCAGCATCAGGGGAAAGCCAGAATATTTGACAGCGAGGAAGAGGCTACGGCAGCTATATTAGACGGGAAGATTGAAGGGGGAGATGTAATAGTCATCCGCTTTGAAGGGCCCAAGGGAGGTCCCGGAATGAGGGAAATGTTAACCCCTACTTCGGCAGTGGCGGGGAGAGGATTGGATAAGGAGGTGTCCCTGATTACCGACGGGAGATTTTCCGGAGCCACCCGGGGAGCTTCCATAGGCCACGTTTCTCCAGAAGCCATGGAGAAGGGACCTGTGGCTGCAGTAAGGGAGGGGGATACCATCATCATAGATATTCCCAACCGCCGCCTGGAGGTAGACCTATCTCCGGAGGAGATTGAGGCCCGCTTAAAGGTTTTGGAACTCCCCCAAAGCAAGTTTACCAGGGGCTACTTGAGGAGGTACAGCCAAATGGTAAGTTCAGCCAATAAAGGCGCAATATTCAAAAGTGAGGTGAAAAAAGGGTTATGAAGATGGCCGGAGCACAAATGGTAGTGGAGGCATTGATGAAGGAAAAGGTAGAGGTCATCTTTGGTTATCCCGGGGGGGCGGTTTTACCTCTGTATGATGCACTTTTTGATGCAGATATAAAGCATATAATGCCCCGCCACGAGCAGGGAGGAATACATGCTGCCGACGGTTATGCCCGGGCCACGGGAAGGCCGGGAGTATGTATTGCTACCTCCGGTCCTGGAGCCACAAACCTGGTAACGGGAATTGCCAATGCATACATGGATTCTGTTCCTTTAGTAGCCATAACGGGACAGGTTCCCGTTCCCCTGATAGGCACCGATGCCTTTCAGGAGGCGGATATTACAGGAATTACCCTGCCTATAACCAAGCACAACTACCTGGTTAAAGATGTTAAAGACCTGCCTGCCTTTTTAAAAGAAGCCTTTTACGTTTCTACTACAGGCAGGCCGGGGCCGGTTCTGGTAGATATACCCCGGGATGTTTTTGTTCAGGAGGGCAATTTTGACTACCCGGAAAGGATAGACATGAGAAGCTACAGACCTACTTATGCCGGCCATGGAGGACAGGTAAATCGGGCCTTAAGGGTGATAAGGGAGGCAAAAAAGCCGGTTATATGTACCGGGGGCGGCGTTGTGGGTTCCGGGGCCCAGGAGGAGCTCCTGAAAATTGCCGAGATCGCCCGGATACCCGTAACTTCAACCCTTATGGGCCTGGGAAGTTTTCCCGGGGATCATCCCCTGTTTATGGGGATGCTGGGTATGCACGGAACAGTTTGTTCTAATTATGCTGTAACAGAATCGGATTTATTTATCGGTATTGGGATGCGTTTTGATGACCGGGTGACAGGCAAACTGGATAGCTTTGCCCCCGGGGCTAAGGTTATCCATATCGATATAGATCCAGCAGAAATAGGAAAGAATATTGGAGTAAATATTCCTATAGTAGGGGATATCAAGCGGATACTGGGACAGATATTGAAAAAACTGAAAAGGGGAGAAACCCGGGAATGGATTTCCCGGATTGAGGAGTGGAAGAAACTGTATCCCCTGAAATATGAGTTTTCTGAAGAAGAGCTGAAACCCCAGTATGTTATTGAGGAGATATGCAAGATTGCCGGGGGAGACGCTGTTATAGCTACCGATGTGGGGCAGCACCAGATGTGGACGGCCCAGTATTTTACCTTTAAAAAGGCCCGGAGTATCATTACCTCTGGAGGGCTGGGCACCATGGGTTATGGCTTTCCTGCGGCTATAGGGGCCCAGATAGGGCGCCCCGGGGAGACAGTATTTTGTATCGCCGGGGATGGCAGCATACAGATGAACTCCCAGGAGCTGGCCACAGCGGTTGGAAACCGGCTTCCCATAAAGGTAGCCATCATTAACAACCAGTATCTGGGAATGGTTCGGCAGTGGCAGGAGTTGTTTTTTAAGCGGCGTTATTCCTCTACCCATCTGGAGCAGGGGCCGGATTTTGTCAAGCTGGCCGAGGCCTATGGAGCGGTGGGTATCAGGGTTACCAGCCCAGGGGAAGTAGTCCCGGCCCTGGAGAAGGCCATGGAAATAAATGACCGGCCGGTGATTATGGATTTTCAGGTTACTTCTGAAGAAAACGTGTTTCCCATGGTCGCCCCTGCCAGTCCCATTCACCAGATAATAGGGGGGGGTAAAGAGTGAAACATGTTTTAGCTGTTATCGTGGAGAACAGGCCGGGAGTTCTTACCAGGGTTGCCGGGCTTTTCAGCAGAAGAGGTTTTAACATTGACAGCATTGCCGTAGGCGAAACGGAGGATGCCGACCTGTCCCGGATGACCATACTGGTTGAAGGAGACGAGAATATTATAGAGCAGGTCATAAAACAGCTGAATAAGCTTATTGATGTGGTGAAAATAAGCAATCTGACCAACGAATCTACGGTAAACCGGGAACTGGTGTTGATTAAAGTTAAGGCTGAGCCCTCTGCCAGAGCGGAACTTCAGCAGCTGGCGGAAACATTTCGGGCAAAAATAGTAGATGTCTCCCTGGATACCATAATTGTAGAAGTTACCGGCGACGAAGAAAAGATAAAGGCCTTTGAGCTTCTC
>CAYYWR010000267.1:0-3010 GCA_964474145.1 uncultured Syntrophomonadaceae bacterium | reverse complement strand
AATTATGGAACACTTGAAAAATCTACAATGGGCTCATCTAACAGACAGTGAACTGAAAAAAATTAAGGAAACCGAAACTTTTTTAAATGAACAACCTGACCACCAGTCCCTTAAGGAAGAAGGCAAAGGAATATACCTTCTGGCCTTTGTTGATGATAGTAAGGAAAAATAATTAAGGAGACCTTCAGGTCTCCTTAATCTCATAATTCCTCTAATAACTGCTTTATACTCTTTTCCGTAAGAGGGTGTATAGCCCCCGGGGCTATTTCCGCCAGGGGAAGCAAAACAAACTCCCTTTCCGTCATCCTGGGATGGGGAATAATTAAGCGGGGATTGTCCATCAATTCCAAACTATCGTACATTAAAATATCCACATCTATGGTTCGGGGGCCCCACCTTATAGTTTTTATCCTTTTTAAATTATATTCTACTTCTTGAGTAAAACTTAGAAGATCATATGGACCCAGTGTTGTTTCACAGGATAGGGCACCGTTTATAAACATTCCTTGCTTTTCGTACCCTACCGGTTCCGTTTCAAAAAAAGAAGAAACTTTTATTACCGTAATACTTTCATGGTCATCTAACATCTTTGTTGCTTCCAGGAGATTAGCCTTCCGGTCCCCCAGGTTAGAACCTATGCCTAAATATACAAAAGCCATTTTACTGCTTTCCTCTCCTTATCTCAACCCCTACAAAGTCCAGAATACCAGGAATAGGTGCCCAGGGTTTTTTAATCTTTACTGTAACTACCTGTACCAGCCCCCGCCCCAGCATCCTTTCGGCAATTTTTTCAGCCAGGGCCTCCAGGAGGTTAAACTCCTTACCTTCCACCAGTTTCTTAACTTCTTCATATACAGCTGAGTAATCTATGGTATCTTCAAGGGCATCTGTTTCCCCTGCTTTAGACAAGTCCAGATTCAATTCTAAAGATACAATAAATAACTGTCCCTGCACCCTTTCCGAGGGAAGAACCCCGTGGTAACCGTAAAAAGACATCTCATTTATAATTATTTTATCCATGGCTTTTTTCCCCTTAGTCAAATGGTGGTCTTCTCACCATAGCATCTGTCATTTTTACTACTCTTTGCATGTAGTTAATATCATGAACCCTGACAATATCTACTCCTTTAGTTATTCCAAAAGCTAAAGTAGCAGCCGTTCCTTCTAAACGCTCCTCTGCAGGCAGGCCTAACACCTTTCCTATCATGGACTTGCGGGAAGTGCCCAGTAAAACCGGGTATCCCAGGGACACCAGTTCTTCCAGGTGATGCATGACTTCCAAATTATCCTCCAGTGTTTTCCCAAAGCCTATGCCCGGATCCAGAATAATATTTTCTTCTTTAATGCCGGCGTTTAAAGCTATATCTATGCTTTCCTTTAAATCCCCTGTTATATCTGTTATTAAGTCTTGATACTCAGCTACCTTGCGATTGTGCATCATACAAACAGGCACCTTGTAAGCCGAAACCACAGAAGCCATCCCTGGGTCAGCCTTTAGCCCCCATACATCGTTTACCATATGAACACCCATTTCCAGGGCTCTTTCTGCCACAGAGGCTTTATAGGTATCAATAGAAATAGGTATTTCCAATTCTTCCAGGAGTTTTCCCAGGATAGGTTCAATTCTCTTAAGCTCCTCCCCTTCAGAAATAGGCTCAGACTGGGGCCGGGTGGATTCTCCCCCTATATCTAAAATGTCTATACCTTGATCTGCCATTTTTTTGGCATGGTCTATAGCACTGTCCATGCCAAAAAAATGGCCTCCATCTGAAAATGAATCAGGGGTAACATTTAGTATACCCATAACTAAAGTCCTTTTTCCAAGAGGTAAACTTTTCCCCCTTAAATCCAAAAATTTTTCATATTTCCTATCCATAATATGGTGTTTTTCATATTTCCTCAACACCTCTTCCATTTCTATGGCGTAACCCCTAAGAGAAAATGGCTGCTGCTTTAGCTTTTTAATCAAAAGACGGTACTGTTTTAAGGTCCCCATGAGTAGAATATCTGCTTTTTCACAGGTCAAACCTCCTACCTCCCGGGGCACTGCAGCCTCCCCTCCCTTGGACAGCATTTCCTGCTTGAGCAAAATAACTCCTTTCAGAGGAACATCGTATAGTTTTAGCCAAAAAAATTGGCCTTTGGGAATCATAATGTTTGTACCAGCTTTATCTGTGCCAATTTTATCAATTTCTCTCCGAATATCTTCCCTGTTATGGGGAACAATAACTCTGACTTTCAATTAAAAACACCTCTTTAGCATTATTAATATTGCAGACCCTTCCGGGTAGGCATTTCCGTATATTTATAGCATTCTCCCCTGGCCTCACACTGCCAGCAGAGACGGGACAGCATATCAGCCTGATGAAGTGTTTTCCCTAAAGAAGAAAGGCTGCTCCTATTCTTACCCCGGTGTTCCTCCACTGCTCTAACTATCTCTTCCCTTTCTTTTTCATTAAAGCCAGTCTTTATCAATATATCTACAGACAGCTGGGCACTGGCCAGGGCATGGTCCTTTCCTGTTTCATACTCCTCCCATCTGCCAATATCATGAAGCAAGCCGGCAGCATAAACAACATCCTTTTCCCAATTTTCTTCCTTTTCCAAAACTATTAGATATGCTATCCTGGCTACAGAAATTAAATGGTTTAAGTCATGGGAACAAAACTTTCTATCTTTTTCTATTATACTGTTTTTTTGTATATATTTCTTAAACTGCTTGTCCTTCAATATTTTTTCTATCCGCTCCATCTTTACCTGCTTCCCTTAATTAAGGAAAAAGCCTCGCTTCTGGAAACCTGATTCCGACGGAAAATACCCCTAACTGCAGAGGTTATAGTTTGGGACCCGGGCTTTTTTATTCCCCTTATAGTCATACACAAATGCTCCGCCTCTACTACTACAACTATACCTTTGGGGTCCAGGGTTTCCATCATTACATCAGCCACTTCACTGGTCAATCTTTCCTGAAGCTGAGGTCTCCTGGCAATAGTTTCTACAACCCTGGCTA
>CAYYWR010000266.1:0-3015 GCA_964474145.1 uncultured Syntrophomonadaceae bacterium | reverse complement strand
GGGCGGTTTTAGCCAGGGGTTTAATAGGCCTGGAAGGAAAGGGGGAAAAAGGCCTTGAGGAAACCCAGGAGTTTATTGACAAATGGCATAATGCCTTCCATGGCAGGCTTAAGGCTATGCTGGGACCCCATGCCCCCTATACCTGTCCCCCTGATTATTTGAAGGAGGTAATGCACCTGGTAGAAATATACAAGCTGCCTGTGCACACACACCTGGCGGAAACAGCCTTTGAAATTCAGCACTGCAGGGAGGCCTATAATAAAACGCCCATAGAAATAATGGAGAGCCTGGGGTTTTTCCAGTATCCTGTTTTAGCTGCCCATTGTGTTCATCTCAGCCAGAGTGACCTGGAAATAATGGCAAAAACAGGGGTTAAAGTTTCACATAATCCTGGGAGCAACTTGAAGCTGGCCAGCGGAATTGCCCCGGTTCCTGAAATGATTGAAAGGGGCATAGGCGTTTCCCTGGGGACCGATGGAGCTGCCAGTAACAACAATCTGGACCTCCTGGAGGAAATCAGGCTGGCGGCCTTGATTCACAAAGGGGAAAGGGGTGACCCTACAGTAATTCCGGCTTATCAAGCCTTAGAAATGGCCACCAGGCAGGGCGCAGAGGGGATTTTTTTGGGCGGAGAAATTGGAGTGCTCAAGGAGGGATACAAGGGGGATGTTATAATAATGGATACGGACAAACCTCATTTTTATCCCCGGCACGACCTGGTGGCCCATATAGTATATTCCGCCCAGAGCTCGGATATAGAAACAGTAATAATTGATGGAGAAATAGTAATGGAAAACAGGGAAGTAAAAAGCCTGGATGAGGAAAAGGTCAAGTTCAACGCTGAAAAAAGTGCTTTAAACTTGCTAAAGAGGTAACAACAGGTAACAGAAAAGATTCCTGGATCAAAATATAAAATGCTGGAGGGATTGTTTTTGAGGGTTTTAATAACTAATGATGATGGAATTTTTGCAGATGGAATTCAGGAGCTAACCATGGCCATACAAAAAATTGCCTCAGTATACGTTGTGGCTCCAGACCGGGAGCGAAGCGCTGTGGGCCATGCTATTACCATGCACCACCCCCTCAGGGCAGAAAGAGTGAAATTGTTTCACAGTCCCAACATTCCGGCCTGGGCAGTAAACGGCACCCCTTCAGATTGTGTTAAGCTGGCTGTAGAAGCTATCCTTCCGAAAAAGCCCGATATTCTTATTTCCGGCATTAACAGGGGGGCCAACCTGGGAACCGATGTGCTATATTCCGGCACAGTTTCAGCAGCCATAGAAGCAGTGATATCCGGCATACCTTCCATAGCCATTTCCCTGACGGAAGTGATAAAGCCTGACTTTAGTGCTGCTGCAGAATTTGCCGCCAGTTTAGTAAAGATTTTTATGGAAAAAGACCTTCCTTTAGATACTTTGTTGAATGTAAACGTTCCGGGGATTCCCCGGGAAGAGATAAAAGGGGTGGCTGTAACCCGTCTGGGGACAACAAAATATCAAAATGAATTTGAGCAGAGGGTAGACCCCAGGGGCCGTTCTTATTACTGGATGGTGGGGGAGGTAGTAGAGCTGGATAACGGCGCTGATACTGACCTGTCGGCCATTCGTAAAAACAAAATAGCCATAACACCCATACAGTATGACCTTACCAATTATAAATTGATTAACTCCCTTGAAAGCTGGGAAATAGATTTCTAATTTTGGGAGGAATAAAAAATGACGGCAATTAAAAAAGTGGGTACTAATACATACCTCCTTCCTAAACACAATAAAATGAAGGTGGAGGCAAAGCTATATTTAAGTGATATGATTTACCAGGATGTATTAGAAGACGATGCCATAAAACAGCTCACCGATGCTGCCTGCCTTCCCGGTGTTTTCAAGCATGTTGTGGGAATGCCGGATATACATTCGGGTTTCGGGCTTCCTATAGGAGGGGTCATGGCTACAGATGTCCGGAATGGGGTAGTATCTGCGGGAGCTGTGGGTATGGATATTAACTGCGGAGTCCGGTTATTAAAAACTAATATACACCGAAAAGATATAGACAAAGAGATGCTTAGAAAACTAATTGAGGAAATAACAGGCAGGGTTCCTACAGGTATTGGCAAAAGCAGCAAACATGTAAAAAAAGGGAAGATAGTGGAGGAAGTTATATCAGAAGGTGCCAGGGCCCTTACCAGGAGAGGCATGGGACGGCCGGAAGACCTGGAGGGCATTGAAGAATACGGCTGCCTGCAGGGAGCTGATCCCGGCAAGGTTAGCCGTAAAGCTCTAGAGAGGAGTAACCAGCTGGCCACAATAGGTGGGGGAAACCATTTTATAGAAATCGGTTTTACCTCTCAGATCTTTTCAGAAGATTTGGCTGGTTCTTTCGGGTTAGAGAAAGATTATCTTACAGTTTTAATACATACCGGCAGCAGAGGTTTCGGCCATCAAATCTGTAACGATTACACCAAAACCATGCTGGGTGCCGGGAAAAAATACGGTATAGACCTGCCTTCTAAGGGACTGGCCTGTGTCCCCATAGATTCCCAGGAAGGAAGGGACTATCTGGCGGCTATGGCCTGTGCTGTTAATTTTGCTTTTGGCAACCGCCAGCTTATCAACCATGAGGTAAGGGAGGCCTTTGGAAAAGCTTTTAACTGCCTGCCGGAAAAACTTGGCCTGGATCTGGTTTACGATTTAGCCCATAATATTGCTAAGTTTGAGGAACATTACGGAGTAAAGCTTTTAGTGCATCGAAAGGGGGCAACACGGGCGTTATCCCCTGGCCATTTATCCAATCCCCGCAAATACTCCAGCACAGGACACCCTGTCTTAATACCTGGAAGTATGGGCACCTCCTCCTATGTAGTGGTGGGCACAGAAAAGAGCAAAGAAACTTTTTATTCTACAAACCATGGAGCCGGCAGGGTCTTCTCCAGAAAAGCAGCCAGGAAAAACCTCTGTGCAAAGGATCTAGAAGAACAAATGAAAAATATTTTGACCAACACCCGTAATTACAACAAGATTT
>CAYYWR010000265.1:0-3016 GCA_964474145.1 uncultured Syntrophomonadaceae bacterium | reverse complement strand
AAGTCTTTTTATAGTCAACCCTTAAAAAAATCGACTTTTTCAAGTCGATTTTTTTATTCTCAAAATTTGATCCAGGATTTTATCTGCCAGTTCCCTTTTAGCCATAACCGGCATTTTCAGTACCTCTCCCCGGTGGTTAATTATGGTTACTATATTGGTATCTACCTCAAAACCTGCACCTGACTGGCCAAGATCATTGGCTATAATCATGTCCAGGTTTTTGGCAGTTAATTTGTTACAGGCATTTTCAAAAAGGTCTTTTGTCTCGGCAGCAAAACCAACCAGCACCTGTTTATTTTTAATTTTCCCCATTTCTTCCAGGATATCGGGGTTTCTCTGGAGTTCCAGTTCCAAATTTCCCTCTTTCTTCTTAATCTTATGCCTGGAAAAATTTAAGGGCCGGTAATCGGCTACAGCCGCCGCCTTAATAATATAATCAGCCATGGAGAACTCCTCCAGTGCCTTTTCCCTCATTTCTAAAGTGGTTTTTACAGGAATAAAGGTCATGCCGGGAGGAGCAGGAAGGCATGTAGGCCCTGATATCAAAACTACTTCGCCCCCCCTCTGAGAAGCAGCTTCAGCCAGGGCATAGCCCATTTTTCCACTGGAGTTATTGCTAACATAGCGAACCGGGTCTAAAGGTTCCCGGGTAGGTCCAGCGGTAATCAAAAACCTGCATCCCTTTAAATCCTCTCCCAGGACTAGCTGCGATAAAGCAAAATCAGCTATCTGCTGGGGATCGGCCAATCTCCCCTTACCCTCATCACCACAGGCCAGATAACCGGTACCAGGTTCTATGAATTTATATCCATAAGATTTTAGCCTGTCCATATTATCCTGATTAATCGGATTGTTATACATTTCCTTGTTCATGGCCGGGGCTATCACTACTGGTGCTGTAGTAGCCATAACAGAGGAAGTAAGAAGATCATCGGCTATACCATGGGTTATCTTTCCAATAACATTGGCGGTGGCTGGAGCGATTAAAAACAAATCTGCTTCCTGAGTCCAGCTGACATGCTGGATATCCCAGGACCGGTTGTTATTAAACATAGTGGTACCCACAGGCCCTGAGGTTAAAGTTTCAAAAGTAAGAGGGTTTACAAAAGCTGTAGCTGCTTCAGTCATTATAACCCGGACCCTTACACCTGACTTTACTAGCTGGCGGCAGATTTCAGCTCCTTTATAAGCAGCAATACTGCCCGTAATCCCCAGAATTACTGTTTTCCCCTTTAACACTTTAACCACCCCCTGGAATAACTACTTTATACCTTCTTTTGTTTTTTCATATTCCAGCTTACCGGTAGATATTTCTTCCAGGGCAATGGTTACATCCTTGGTAGAATCAGTCTCTACCATTATAGAATTGCCGTCAAGTATTTGCCTTGCTCTTTTTGCTGCAGCAATTACCAGAGTATACTTGCTATCTACACGGGTTACCAGTTCATCAATTGATGGATAAATCATAGACATTTTATTAATTCGCCCCTCCTTAATTTCTCAAGAACCCCTTCATTTCTTTTTACTCGACACTTTTCAGCTTCAAAAATATTCTTTATATTTAACGCAGCCCTTTCGGGAACGTCATTTAAAACTATATAGTTGTAGTTAATGCCTTCCAGTATCTCCAGAGAAGCAGAAGTAAAACGCTCCTCTACTTTCTCCGGCAATTCCGTTCCCCTTTCCACAATCCTGCGCTTTAACTCTGTCAGGGATGGAGGTATTAAAAAGATGTAAATACCTTCAGAAAAATTAGATTTTATTTTTCTTGCTCCCTGGGTATCTATTTCCAAAAGCACATTCTTCCCTTCAGCTAAATTAGACTGGACATAACTCCTGGGGGTTCCATAATAATGACCGTACACTTTGGCCCACTCCAAAAAGGCATTTTCCTCAATTAAAAGTTTAAACTTTTCTTCCGACACAAAGAAATAGTTTAATCCTTCCTTTTCTTCTGGACGCCGGGGACGGGTAGTCATGGATATGGAAATAACTAAATTGGGAATTTGTGCAGCAAGAATTCTACATACTGTTCCTTTGCCGGTTCCGGAAGGTCCGGAAAGTACCATTAGCAGGCCATTGGCCATCTATCTCCCTCCCCGCACAGGGTGCTTAATCATCCTGCTCGTCACTTGTTCCCGTTTCTTTAGAGTGAAGTCTGTGCTTAACAGTTTCCGGTTGAACCGCTGACAGTATGACATGCTGGCTATCTGTCACGATAACCGCCCTGGTACGACGCCCGTAAGTTGCGTCTATCAGTACTCCCCTGTCCCTGGCTTCAGTAATAATCCTCTTTATGGGAGCAGATTCCGGACTGACAATAGCTATAATCCGGTTTGCTGAAACAATATTACCAAAACCAATATTAATTAGCTTTACCTGCATTATTAATACCCTCCTTAGTATTTGTACTAATAGTATAACGGATAAGAGTTAAAAAATGCAAGAATTATTTAATGTTCGGCTAAAAAATAACTCTATTCTATATTTTGCACTTGTTCTCTTATTTTTTCTAATTCACTTTTTATTTCTACTACTAATTTTGCGATCTGGTAATCATGGGCCTTTGATCCTACAGTGTTAACCTCCCGGTAAAGCTCCTGGATCAGAAAATCCATTTTTCTTCCTACTATACCCCCTTCTTCCAGGGCCTTTCTAAAAGCCCCAAGGTGACTTTGCATTCTTACTATTTCTTCATTAATATTGCTTCTGTCTGCAAATACAGTACATTCCATCAGCAAGCGGCTGTCATCAATTTCCTGTTGGGGCAGCAGTTCTCTTAACCTTTCCAGTATCTTTTGGCGGTACACTTCTACTACCTGGGGCGCCCTTTCTTCAATTTCTTTCAATAGATTTTCTATCTCCTCAAGGCGCTGGTTCAAGTCTTTTGATAGGCTTTCTCCCTCTAAAAGTCGCATGCTTGACAAGTTTTTTACTGCTTCCTCCAGGGCTTGTTCCATCCCTGGCCAGTACGAAAGAGCTTCTTCCTTTTTTTCATTAAGGATGGCTGTAAAGC
>CAYYWR010000264.1:1040-3023 GCA_964474145.1 uncultured Syntrophomonadaceae bacterium | reverse complement strand
TAAGGCTTCCTTAAAGCCGCTTCTTAAAGAAAACCAGTAAGTAAAACATGAAAAGGAAAGAATTGATATTTTTGGATAATCCCACCATGAAAAGGCCCTTGGTAAAAAAGGCCTGAATCTGACCTATGTGGGTCTGGGGGAGAAGGGAGTAAGGACCTTCAGCCCCCTTTCCTCTGAGGAAAAACAAGAGATTGAAGAAATTTTTAAGCCCTTTGTCCAGCGCCTGTTCTACTATCGGGGATAAATTTATCACCATTTAACTTTAAGCAGGAGAAAAGCCCTGCCTTTCCCACCAGTCCTCCTTGGCTTCGTCGTAAGCCTTTTCCAGGGAATCCATGTGATGTATTTCCCAGTTTACCAGTTTCTCATACAATTTCTTTGCTTCGGGATTTTCGGTTTTTTCTGCCGCTTCCCGGTAAAAATCTATGGAAGCCTTTTCCATCAATATGCCAATCCTTAGTACCGATACCTCCAGGGACCCGGATTCATATGTGATATTTTCCCCCCTAAAAATGCCTGGAGACTTTCCCTGGGGCTCATCAGCCCTGGCCTGGACCCTTTCCCCTTGAGAAATATACTGGTAAAGGCCCCTCAGCCAATCTTCATGCCTTTTTTCTTCTTCTGCCAGATTATTGAAGGATTCCTTAACTTCAGGGTTATCAGCCTTTTCTGCCGCAAGGCGGTAAAAGCTATATCCTTCCACTTCATTTATAATGGCTGTCTTAAGGATTTCCAGTTCTTTTTCCATTAGTTTTCCTCCCCTCCTACAGATTGTCTCCGATAGTTTTATTCCAAAGCCGCCTTTCCTCTTGTTCCTCTTTCCAGTGCTCAGGCTTTTCTTTGAGTACAAGAAAGGCATTATTGGTTTCTTCCAGCAAACGCTTGCGCCGGTACTCCTCAACAGACTTTTCCATTATTTCTTGCATAGACATACCTGTTTGCCTGGCAGTTTCCCGTAATGATTTCCAGGTGTTCCTTGTTATTCTTACAGTTGTACTGCCCAATTTACTTCCCTCCCATATAAACTTTAAATCAAACAGATGGGTACTACAAATTAGTGTACCATATTTAGAACAGATTTATCAACATATTTACAAAAATAAATCTTTTCCACGGCGGTCACTATATCAAAAACATTCGTTTAAAGCTTATTGGTAATTGTGACTGCTGCACCTACAGCCGCAGGTGCTATTATCTACCATAACATACAATAGAAGATTTATAAATAAATAGCACTCGCTGTAGTGATAGATAGAAGAATTTTTTCTCTATAATAGCTAGAAGATATAAGGTATAATAGAGCTATATCTTTTTAAAGAAGAAAACATGCAGCCGTTATATATAAATCTCAGGGATGGTCTTGAGGATGAACTGGTGGTCATCAAGGTCAATGGGTATACTGGTGTAAATTATGATGAAGATTCTATAGTAACGCTGAAATAATAGACTCAGGAAAGCAGGAGAAATTTTAATGAAACAGCAAACCCAGCAGCTGGGGAAAGAAAATATCCCCAGGCTACTACTTAATTTAAGCGCTCCAGCAATCTTAGGTTTACTGACTATGGCGCTGTACAACATTGTAGATACCATTTATATAGGCAGAGGAGTAGGCACTTTGGGCGTGGCAGCCCTTTCTATAGCTTTTCCTGTTCAGATGCTGGTAGCTGCTTTGGGAGGAACCATAGGCATAGGAGGAGCTTCTGCCATATCCCGAAGGCTGGGTGCCGATGATACAGACCGGGCCAATCAAGTATTTGGAAATATAATTGCTATCCTTATTGTAATAAGTGTATCGGGAGTTATTATCGGCCTGGCATTTCTTACTCCCATGCTATACCTATTTGGTTCCAGTGATACTATTCTGCCCTACGCCAGGGAATACGTGGGAGTAATTCTCTACGGTGCAGTCTTTTTTGCTACCCTGATTACATTAAACCATATCGTGCGGTCAGAAGGCAACGCCAAAATCCCCATGATTACCAT
>CAYYWR010000264.1:0-1030 GCA_964474145.1 uncultured Syntrophomonadaceae bacterium | reverse complement strand
TTATCCGCAGGGGCAAACATTGTTATAACCCCGATTTTTATTTTTGCACTGGGCATGGGTATCCGGGGTGCGGCTTATGCTACAGTTCTATCCAAGGCATTAGGAGCCTTTTACATATTATATTATTTTACGTCAGGGAAGAGCAGTCTTTCTTTCAGGCTTTCTTACCTGAAGCCCAGATTAAATGTCATTAATGAAATTATGGCTATTGGCTCCTCTGCTTTTGCGCGCCAGGCATCCTTGAGTATCATGCTGATTGTTGCCAACAACTTGCTAATCATTTATGGTGGCGATGCGGGAGTTGCCGTCTTTGGCATTGTAACCCGGATCATGATGCTTACCTTCATGCCCTGTATGGGCATTGTGCAGGGTGTGCTGCCTATCATCGGGTTTAATTATGGCGCGCTCCAATATCATCGCGTTAGCGAAGCAATAGTTTTGAGCATTAAAGTATCTTCAGTTATTGTTTTTGTTACTTTTTTAGCAGTCATGTTTTTCCCTCACCTTTTTATGTCAGCTTTCACCAGAGATGCAGAAGTAATTGAAATGGGCCAGGTTGCCTTGCGAATCATTTTCATGCTGTCTTTCACCGTGGGAGTCCAGCTGATATCCGGGGCAGTTTTCCAGGCTATAGGAAGAGCCAGAGCAGCTTTTATTTTATCTATAGCCAGACAAGGTCTCTTTTTACTGCCCATGCTGCTTATTCTTCCTAATTATTTTCAGTTAGCGGGAATCTGGCTGGCCTTTCCCATGGCGGATTTTCTGGCATTTCTACTATCCCTTTGGTACATTGTAAAATATAGAGACCTTTTTTTCCACAAAACACCAGGAACTGATTTGCAAAGTGAAGGGCATTAAAGTTTACTGATGCTGCTGTTACCTCTTTCCTGCCGGACGCCTACCGGGCACCTACCGGACATGCGAATTCACAGTTTCGGCAGTATTTCAAGAGCTGCACCACTTCACCACCTGGCTCATATATGGCTGTTTCATTTCTTTCCCGGGAATCTTTAATGTCCTTTTCCATTTG
>CAYYWR010000263.1:0-3070 GCA_964474145.1 uncultured Syntrophomonadaceae bacterium | reverse complement strand
ATGTAGCTATTTTAGTCAGGTAGTATCCTGATGGTATAGTTACCTGTATTAGTTCTTCTTCATCTTCATCTTCATCTTCATCCCGGACCTCCTCTTCAGCCTCCTCACCGGGTTCTTTTTCGGGCTCCTCTTTGGGTTCTTCTTCAGCTTCGGCTTCAGCTTCAGCTTCGGCTTCGGTTTCGGTTTGACCCTGGTCGTTTCCCCCGGGCACACTCTCCTGATCCTGTAAATCAGCACTTTCCTCCTCCGGGACTTCATCTGTATTTATTTCAGGAGAAGTATCTTCCCCGGGCTGCTCTTCCTCTAAGGAGTCTTGCTCCAGTGAGTCTTCTGCCAGTAAATCCTGGTTCTGTGAATCTTCTTCCAATTGTTCACCCCGAAAAACTACTACTTCATCCCTGTAAACCATACCTAATTCCCTGGCCTGCTCTTCTATTTCTACCTCACTCAGCTCTGGAGGGGGCTGCAGGAAAAAAAATATTGAAGTTATAACCAGGCCCAGTCCCATGCCGAATAAAACCAGTGGCGTAAAAATAACTTTTAACGCTTTATAGATAGAATGAATTCCACTTCCCCCTTTCCAATGTTAAGTTTCCTGGCGATTTCATCATTATTCTTACCTTTTTCCCTCAGACTGTACACCTGCCTATAAAGCTCTTCTGTTTCTTTTCTTTTATACTTTACAGGTTTATTATTCTGCTGCATAATTGGCCCGTCCTGGAGAATTTTCTGTCTTTCTTCCTTTTCAGCAGTATTATCTTTAATCTTCAAATAGTAAAGCTTTCTTTTTTCCTCCTTTAACTCATCCAGTACAACCAGCACTTCCTCTTTCAATAACTGCATTTCTTCCCAGTCCTCTGAAAATACTGACCGTTCATCCATCAAGCTTCTCCCTTTGAAGTTTTCCTCTCCATAATTCTCTTCATATATATAATTTCCATCCTGATTGCCTGTATTGACTATATCCACAGCTTTTTTAGCATTTAGTAACATCAATATAACTCCCAGAGCAAAAAGTAAATATAACAAGTCTGACACCCGCCTTATTCTTCAGCCACTATAATTCGCCTTAACTTCATAACTGCCCTGCCGTGTATTTGGGAAACCCGGGACTCAGAAATATCAAATATTTCCCCTATTTCTTTCATGGTTAGCTCATCACAATAATACAGGGAAAGAACCTGCTTTTCCCTTTCATCCAGCTGTTCCAGAGCATCTTTTAGCATATCGTTTTTTTCTTTTTCTTCCACCTGTTTATCAGGTCCTTTATCTTTGGAAGAAACTGTTTCCATTAAAGTTTTGCCCCGGGTGTTATCATGACTGAAAAGCACAGCCTCCAGGGATACCACACTGCAGCAGTTAACCTGGTTCATAACCTTATCAATATAATCTGGAGTAACCCCTGTGTACTCTGCAACTTCTTCAACAGTTGCCTCCCGGCCCAACTTGTTTTCCAGCAAACTAAAGCTTTCTTCAATTTGTTTCATATTTTGTAAAAGGGAGCGGGATACGTAGCTGTAACGCCTTAACTCGTCCAGTATAGTCCCCTTTATTCGCAAAGCAGCATAACTTTTAAATTTACTTCCCATATCCGGCCTGTACTTATCAATAGCATCCAGAAGACCTATGACTCCCCAGCTAACCAGGTCACCGTACTCAATATGTCCCGGCAAGCCAAAAGACATTCTCCTGGCAGTCTCTTCCACCAGGGGTAAATACTCGACAGTTAATTTTTTTTTCCACTTTTCTTCTCTGGTATAGAGATACTTCTCCCATATTTCTTCTGCCGGCATAAACTGTACCCCCTAATGCTATATCGAGTCCCTGATTTTTTTGAAAATGTAAGAAATTATTTTTTCCCTGTCCATTTCCTTTATTTGCACAAATTCCAGGCAAATAAACAGCTTTTGCATATTATCCTTTTTGTCTTTAAACTTTTCAGTCCTGATCACTTTCCCCCTAGCCCTTATGTCTTGATTATCCAACTGCAGTTTAACTTCCAGTAAATCTCCTGGCTGTAAACCTGTATCTGACACAAACTTCATGCCGCCGCCGCTGATATCTACTGTATTTGTGCTGATAAATTCACTATCCTCCTGCTTGATTCGATATTCCAGGGGCAGGATAGAAGAAATCCTGACGTAATTTCTTCTCTGTATTCTTTTATAGTCCTGGGAAATCTGCAAACCATAAAGGGGCACATTATCATTTTTCATCCGGGAGGTGACACGGCCGGTAAATAAATAAATTGCATCCTCCTCAACCTTTCTTATCTGTAGCTTTTCCCCCTCCCTTAACAGGAGTCCCTGGGCATTTAGCATGGGAAGCCCTATGGTTATGGACTGCCTGCCTACTTCCTGGACTATAGTTTTATAGTAATCCTGCTTGCTCCCGGTAGCTACTTCCAAATTATCATTAACTTTAAAAAGCCCTGGCTGCTTGCTGTTAGCCAATTTAACCTCACCTCTACGTTAATAGCTTTATCATCTTCTTTAAAAAACCCTCCAGCCCCTTTTTCTCTTCTTCTTTTGGAGAAGATCCAGTAAGGGTTAAGGCCATGCTTTTGACGGATTCAGATATTCTAGAATGGGGATGCCTTATAAGAAAAGGCTCCTGCCTCTTAACCGCTTCTATAACCTGTTTGTCCTCACACAGCTCCCCCAGGAACACCAATTTTAACTGCAGATATTTTTCAGCTACCATATTCAACCTGTTCATAACACTCAAAGCTTCCTTTTTGGATTTCACCCTGTTTACTACCAGATATACCTGGGAATGAAGTTTATAGTTGGAAACTATTTTAATTATACTGTAAGCATCGGTAATAGAGGTAGGCTCGGGAGTAGCTATAACTATAACTTCATGGGCTGCCGATATAAAGCGCAGCATATTAGACCCTATCCCCGCAGAAGAATCTATTAATATCAAGTCTACTTCTTGTTCCAATGTCAATAGTTCCGAAATAAAGTGCTCTTGCTGGCTGCTGCTGAGATTGGCCAGTTGAGAAATGCCCGAGCCTCCAGGTATTATCATAAGGTCGTTAGGCCCCTTAACGATAATTTCCTGCAGC
>CAYYWR010000262.1:0-3075 GCA_964474145.1 uncultured Syntrophomonadaceae bacterium | reverse complement strand
GAACCGTCCCCGTGGCTTAGCGAATTTATATCTTTCGCTGTAGTGCTAAGCAGGATTATGGTAAATAAAGGCTAAGAGGTTTGTTTTTGGGAAGCAGTAATCAGGTGTGCAAAAAGCTTTAACATGTTATTGTCCCTGAACCACATGGCCTCCGGGTGCCACTGTACTCCCAGGACAAACTTTTTTTCCGGTTGTTCCAGGGCCTCCACCACTCCATCCCGGGCATGGGCACAGGCTACAAATCCCGGGGCAACCCGGGCAACCCCCTGATGGTGGAAGCTGTTCACCCGAAGCTCCTCCATACCCATAATAAAGGCCAGTTTGCTTTCCCTGGCCAGGGAGACTTTATGGGTGGGATACCAGCGGGGAGCCTGCTGCATATGCTTAATAACCCTTTCCCTCTGACTGCCCAAATCCTGGTAGATGGTGCCCCCGGCTGCTATATTTATTACCTGCATGCCCCGGCATATACCCAGCAGGGGAAGGTCCTTCTTCAAGCTCTCCTCCACCAGTATCATCTCCAGCCTATCCCTCTGGGGCTCTATAGTTCCCTGTTGGGGAAGGGGTTCCTGATGAAAAATAAAGGGGTCCGGGTCCCCTCCCCCGGAAAGCAGCAGGCCGTGAAAATAGCTCACCAGTTCTATTATATTGTCCCTGTCTTCCAGGGAGGGGATAACCAGAGGAATTCCTCCGGCCTCCTCCACGGCCCGGGAATAATTAAAAGCCAGCTGGTTGCTGCCGCAGGATTCATTATGCACAGAAGTAATGCCTATTACCGGCCTTCTCATTCATAATCACCTCAAAAAATAAAAACGTGATATTTCACGTTTTATAAATCCAGTATATTATTAGAATTCAATTAGGCCAAGGCTTATTTTTAAAGCTTCACTGGCTCTAGCCATGAGCTTATCATCCAGGGTAGTAACCTTCTCCCGAAGTCTCTGTTTATCTATGGTCCTTAACTGCTCCAGTAATATAACGGAGTCTTTTTCTAATCCAAACTCGCCTTCTATTTCTACATGGGTTGGCAGTTTAGCCTTTTTTATTTGTGATGTTATGGCTGCAACAATTACGGTAGGACTGTACTTGTTTCCTATATCATTTTGTATCACCAGAACCGGACGAACTCCACCCTGCTCCGAGCCAATTACCGGGCTTAAGTCGGCATAGAAAATGTTCCCCCTTTTAATTTCCACCTTAGTAGTATTCACTATGCTCACACTCCGCCAACCAGATGCTCCGCTATGTCATCAGCTTCATTTTCTGCTTCCAGGGCTTCATTAGCCAGGGTTAAATTAAGTTGAGCCATCTCCAGGTATCCTTCTTGCATTCTTTCTCTAATATAACGCTTCCTTCTTTCATGCAAATACAATTTCATAGCCTCCCTGATAAATTCGCTTCGCGTCCTTTTTTCCGTAGCAACAATCCCATCTACCTCCTGTAATAAATTACTGGGTAAACTTATCATTATCCTCCTCGTTTCAGCCATGAGGGCACCCCCCTAAAAGTTTTACACTATAAAGTATTTATTTACAATCATGCCTGTTCTTATACACTCTGTCATAAAATGACTTAAAAATCCACCTTGCCCAGGAGAGTTCTGGTGCCGATAACCTTATTATTTTTAATATAAACCCGGGGAATTCTCTTGCTTACAGCACAGGTTACTTCGTAGTTTATAGTACCCAGCAGGGTGGCTATTTCCTCTGCAGCAATAGAGTCGGATCCCTGCCGGCCAATAACTACTACTTCATCGCCAACTTTTACCCCGGGCAGTTCCTTCCCCAGATCAACCATCATGTGATCCATACATATCCTTCCTATTACAGGATATCTTTTGCCCTTTATTAAAACCAGGGACTTCCCGCTAAGCATACGGAAATAACCATCTCCATAACCCAGGGGCAGGGAAGCTATCCAGCTCTCTTCCCTGGTATAATAAGTCCTTCCATAACTTATACCCGTTCCTGCAGGAACCTTTTTTAATTGTATAATTTTTGTTTTCAGGGACATCACCGGCTTGAGATTTACCCCTTCCCTTTGCACCTCTGCAGAAGGGTAAAGTCCGTATAAACTTATTCCCAGCCGGACCATATCCAGGTGTGTTTCGGCCAAATCCATGGCAGCAGCGCTATTTGCCACATGCTTTAAAGGTATTTCTATTCCCTTTCCGGAAAGGAACTCCACCATTTTCCTGTACTTTGAAAACTGCTGCAGGGTAATAGTTTTATCCCCTTCATCAGCTGTAGCAAAATGGGTAAACAGGCCTTCTATCTCTATAGAAGAAAACTGGCGCAACTCTTCTATAAAGGAAGCAGCTTCTTCCCAGGAAAAAATGCCAAGCCTGCCCATGCCCGTATCTACTTTAACATGAACCTTAACCCGCTCATCCCTTTTTTGAGCTTCACCAGCCAGAGCCCGGGCCAGGTCCAGGTCAAAAACGGTGGGAGTTAAATTGTAATCCAAAAGGCTGCCTACCTGCTCCGGTGGCGTATAACCTAAAATTAATATGGGAGTGTGTATCCCGGCTTTTCTGAGTTCTATCCCTTCATCTAAAAAGCCCACTCCCAGAATGTCAGATCCATTTTTTACTGCGGTTCTGGCCACTTCTACTGCCCCATGACCGTATCCGTCAGCCTTAACTACTGCCATTATCCTCGTTGAATTATTTATCTTGCTCCTGAATTCTTTTAAATTAAAGGCCAAGTTATCAAGATTTATCTCAGCCCAGGCAGGTCGTAAAGATAAAGGGCACGACATCCATATAACACTCCTATAACAATCCTAGAATCTACTTTATTATTTATTTTATTCCACAATAAATTGGATTATTCCTGCTGGTAATGAAGTTAAATAATTGCCATGTTATGCCATGGCGCTTTCCTCCCCCAGGTCAAAAGCTTTGTGCACAGCTTCGGCAGCATCATTGATTTTATCTTTTTTAATAAGACAGGACACCTTTATTTCTGATGTGCTGATAATTTCTATATTAATTCCCTTCTCTGCCAGGGCATTAAACATGGTAGAAGCTACTCCCGGAGCATTGGCCATACCTGCTCCAATGATAGATATTTT
>CAYYWR010000261.1:0-3086 GCA_964474145.1 uncultured Syntrophomonadaceae bacterium | reverse complement strand
CATAATTTTTTATATATAGCTGCTGCAAAAAGTAAAGTTAAAGACTATCCGGCAGCATATGTGTTCATAAAATTAAAAAGCGGTGCTTTTAATTATCAGGCACAAAAAATAATGCAAGATTTCAAAAGAGCAGGTTTTTTGTCTGAAATGGGCAACCTGACCTTGAGCAAACAGGGAAAAGAAATATACTACAGTTTTGCTCCGGTATTAAAATATCATAAATTTCCTCAGACCTGCTTGAACTTTGCCAGTGACTACGGTGAAAACCTCTGGCAGGTTAATCACGAAATATTATTCAACGGGTCATTTAAAGAGAAAAAAGTCGGGGAAAAAATAATTTTCCGACCGGAAGCACATAAGCTCCTCCAGTAAAAATTAGCTGTTGACATAGAAGTAATCATCTGTTAAAATTTTAAAAAATGAACCTTTAAACTAGCCCCGAGAGGTTGGTAAGGATTTACTTATATTTTAGTTGTAATTCAAGAAGCCAAAGACTAATTATCCTTCTTAAACTCTCGGGTGTAAGAAGGTTTTTTATGCCTCAAACTCTTCAAGCCTTTAAATCGGTCCAGTGAGACTGAAAAGGTGCTGTACACAGGATTATTGTGCGCTCCTTACAGGTTTCCAGTACAGGCCGTAAGGAGTATTTTTATGAGCTTCTTTAAGAATTGGAATTGGGAGCTAATAAAACAAGTTTTAAAAAAGTTTTAAAACGAGGAGGGTAATGCAGTGCTTTGTGAAAAAAGTTTGTCCCTGTTTCCCAGATGCCTGTCCCAGAAAAACTTGCTTGATATAAAGACCCTGAATAGAGAAGATATGGATTTGATTTTAGAAAGGTCCCATTATTATAAAGGTTTAGCTAAAGAAGGTCGCAGTTTTGCTCCTGCACTGGAGAATAAAACAATAGCGAACCTTTTTTTTGAGCCCAGCACCAGAACCCGGATGTCCTTTGAGAAAGCAGCTATGAACCTGGAAGGTAAGGTTATAAACTTTGATAGTTCCTTTAGCAGTGTTCAGAAGGGAGAAACCCTTTTGGATACCGCCCGGACCATAGAATCCCTGGGAGTTCAAGGCCTGATTATCAGGCATCCCCTGGCGGGAGCACCTGCCCAGGTAGCCAGGGAAGTTAGCATTCCGGTTATAAACGCCGGGGATGGTTGTCATGAGCACCCTACCCAGGCGCTGCTGGATTTGTTCACTATACAGGAGACAAAAGGCAGCCTGGAGGGATTAAAGGTTTTTATAATAGGAGATGTGCTGCACAGCAGGGTGGTAAGGTCAAATATCTGGGCCTTTTCAAAAATGGGTATCCAGGTGACTGTGATAGGGCCTTATACTTTGATGCCTCCCGGACTGGAGGAGATGGGTGTAAAGGTTAAACCCTGCCTGGATGATGAGTTAAGGGAAGCAGATGTGATTTATTTATTGCGCCTGCAAGAGGAAAGGCAGCAGGGTGGGCTTTTCCCCTCCATTAAAGAGTATAAGAAATTTTATGGAATAACCCGGGATTCTTTAGAAAACATAAAAGATAAAGGAGTAATAATGCATCCCGGACCAGTAGTGCCGGGAATAGAGATAGAAGACTTCCTTACCAGGAGCCCACAAAGCCTTATACAGGAACAGGTTAAAAACGGGGTATACGTGCGCATGGCCCTGCTGGACCTGATGTTTACCAGGGAGGTAAAAAAGTAATGAGTTTGCTCATTAAAGGTGGCACCATTCTCAACTCAGCAGCTGGCTCGTATCAAAACCTGGACATCCTTATAAAAAAAGGTAGGATTGCCAAGCTTGCCCCCTATATAGAGGACAAAAATTCCCAGGTTATTTCCGCGGGGGGAAAGATTATTACTCCGGGATTAATTGACCTTCATGTGCACCTGCGACAGCCGGGAGGAGAAGGAAAGGAAACCGTTAAAACAGGTTGTGCAGCTGCGGCAGCGGGAGGATTTACCTCCATTGCCTGTATGCCCAATACCAACCCTGTGATAGATAATGAGCTGCTGGTAGATTACTTGAAGGGAATAGTAGAAAAAGAAGCTGTAATAAAAGTTTATCCTGTGGGAGCCATCAGTAAAGGTTCCCGGGGGGAAGAGCTGGCGGAAATAGGTATGATGTGCCGGGAGGGTATTGTGGCTGTTTCAGATGACGGAAAACCGGTAGACAACTCTTACTTGATGTCCATGGCCATGAAGTATGCTAAAACCTTCAGGCTGCCAGTAATCAGCCATTGCGAAGACACTTCCCTGGCAAGGGGAGGGGCAATAAATGAAGGGCGCCAGAGCACTCTTCTAGGACTAAAGGGGATTCCTGACATCGCCGAAGCTATAATGGTTGCCAGGGATATTATGCTGGCGGAATATACCGGGGGCCATGTCCACATAGCCCACGTTAGCTGTGCCCGGTCTGTAGAGCTAATCAGGGCGGGCAAGTCCAGGGGTGTTAATGTTACGGCAGAAGTAACTCCCCATCACCTGATTTTGACAGAAGAAGATGTGGGGGACTTTGATACCAATGCTAAAATGAACCCACCCTTGAGAACGGCTGAAGATGGCAAAGCCCTCAGGGAGGCTTTAAAGGATGGAACTATAGATATTATTGCCACAGATCATGCCCCCCATACCCGGGAGGAGAAGTCGGTGGAATTTGATTCGTCTCCCTTTGGGGTGGTAGGCCTGGAAACTGCCCTGTCCATAATCCTTACGGAACTGGTAGCTCCCGGGCAATTGAGCCTGGAAAAAGTCATATCCTCTCTAACTATTAAGCCTGCACAAATATTAGGTTTAAAAGAGGGGAAAATTGTAGAGGGGGCAGCGGCGGATCTTACTGTTATAGATTTGAATAAAGAAACAATAATTGATGGGGAAAAGTTTTATTCCAAGGGGAAGAATACTCCCTTTAATGGATGGAAAGTCAGGGGAGTTCCTTTTATGACTATAGTAGAGGGAAGTGTAGTTATGAAAGAGGGCAGGGTAACTTTTAAGGGAGAAGAATAGGAAGGAGGTAAAAGAATGAAGGTAGCATTAGTGCTGGCTGACGGGACCTGCTTTAAAGGGGAGTCATTTGGTAGTTTCAAGAAAAAAACCGGT
>CAYYWR010000260.1:0-3096 GCA_964474145.1 uncultured Syntrophomonadaceae bacterium | reverse complement strand
CTTTTCCTTCATGGTAAAATCATCTATATCCGGCAGCACATCCTGACTCAAGTCCCACTCCTTGTCTTCGGATAAAAGCTCAAACATGGACAGCTGCCCGTTTTTCCTTTCCTTATGGTAGGACTGGGCATTGGCAATCGTATCATCCAGAACTGCCAGCAGCTGAGACCTGTAAGAGCCCAGGGAATCAAAAGCGCCGCTTCTGATCAAGCTTTCCACAACTTTTTTGTTGCAAACCCTCAAGTCTACTTCGTTACAGAAATGTCTCAAAGAGCTGAAAGAACCAACCCTTTCCCTGGTTTTGATGATGGAGTCTATAGCATTTAACCCTACATTTTTAACTGCTGCCAGTCCAAAGCGTATTTCACTCCCCACTACGGTAAAATTAGCAAAACTTTCGTTAACATCCGGGGATAGCACTTCAATGCCCTGCTTCCGGCAGTCATCTATATAGGCTGTAACTTTTTCACTGGTTGACATAACTCCCGTGAGGAGCGCAGCCATAAACTCCACCGGGTGATTGGCCTTCAGGTAAGCTGTCTGGTAGGCAATCATGGCATAAGCAGCGGCGTGGGACTTGTTAAACCCATAGGAGGCAAATTTAACAATCAAATCATAAAGCTGGTTGGCCAGGTCTTCTGTGTAATCGTTATCCTGGCACCCCTTAACAAAGATTTCCCTTTGCTGAGTCAAAATCTCCATTTTCTTTTTACCTATGGCCCTTCTTAAAAGGTCAGCCTGACCCAGGGAAAAGCCGGCCATTTCTGCTGCCACCTGCATGATTTGCTCCTGGTAGACCATAACCCCATAGGTTTCCTTTAAAATTGGTTCCAGCCTGGGATGAAAATATTTAACAGGTTCAACCCCATGCTTACTCTGGATAAAGGTAGGTATCTGCTCCATGGGTCCGGGACGGTATAAGGCTACCACGGCAATAATGTCTTCAAATTTATTAGGTTTAAGTTCCCTTAAAACACTGCGCATGCCAGGACTTTCCAGCTGAAAAACCCCGGCTGTGGTGCCCCTGGAGAGAAGCTCAAAAGTATTAGAATCATTTAATGGAATTTCTTTTATATCAATTTTCTGTCCACCGGAACTCTCCACCATGTTTACGGCCTCCTGCATAATGGTCAGGGTTCGCAGTCCTAAAAAGTCCATTTTCAATAGTCCCAGTTCCTCCAGGGTCCCCATGGGAAACTGGGTTACCATGCCTGCATCGTTTGTTTTTTGTAGAGGGACATAATTGTCCAGGGATTCCTTTGCTATTACTACTCCGGCGGCATGGGTAGAAGCGTGTCGGGGAAGCCCTTCCAGGGAACGGGATATATCCAGCAGTTTCTTTACCCTGTCGTCTTTTTCCATCAGCTCTTTTAGTTCATCAAACTGCAGGGCTTTTTCAATGGTCATTCCCGGTTCAAAGGGAATTAATTTGGCTATTTTATCAACTTCTGCATAGGGGAAGTTCAGGGCTCTACCCACATCCCTGACAGCAGCCCGGGCTGCCATGGTCCCAAAGGTGATAATCTGAGCTACTTTATCTTCACCATATTTTTCCAATACATATTCCATTACTTTTTCCCGGAGTTCATAACAAAAATCTATGTCAATATCGGGCATGGTAACCCTTTCCGGGTTTAAAAACCGCTCAAATAAAAGCCCGTATTCTAGAGGGTCAATATTGGTTATTTGAAGGGCATAGGCCACCAGACTCCCCGCTGCAGAGCCCCGGCCGGGTCCCACCAGTATTTCATTTTCATGGGCATACTTGACAAAGTCCCATACAATTAAAAAGTAACTGGCATATCCCATCTGGAAGATAACCTCCAGCTCGTAATCCAGCCGGGACTGTATTTCCGGCGTTATTTCCTTATACCTGTCTTTCAGCCCTTCCTGGCAAAGCTTTTTCAAGTAACTATTCTCGTCATAACCCTCCGGAATCTGGTAGTAAGGTAGGTGGGTCTGGGTAAAATCAAATTCCACATTACAGCTTTCTGCAATTTTTAAGCTATTTTCTATGGCCTGGGGATATTCAGCAAAGAGCTCCTTCATCTCCTTAGCTGACTTCAAGTAGAATTCGCTGCCGGGAAATTTGAGCCTGTCCTGCTCATCTACTGTTTTACCTGTCTGTATACATAGAAGCACATCATGGTTGGAGTCATCGGCTCTGTTTATGTAGTGGGAATCATTGGTTGCTACCAGGGGGATGCCTGTTTCTTCGCTTATTTGCGCTAAAGCAGCATTAACCTTTTTTTGCTCAGGTATAAAATGGTCCTGTATCTCCAGGTAGTAGTTTTCACTGCCGAATATATCCCTGTATTTAAGGGCTAACTCTCTGGCCTCTTCTATTTTATCCTTTAGTATGAGACGGGGCAGTTCACCGGCAAGGCACCCGCTTAGAGCTGTTATGCCCCGGGCATTTTCCTCCAGAAGCTCAAAGTCCACCCTGGGCTTATAGTAAAAACCCTCCAGGAAGCTTTTGGTTACTATCTTCATTAAGTTGAGGTAGCCTTCCTTATTTCTGGCCAGTAGGACCAGATGGCTAAGGTTGTCGTCAACCTTGGCTACCTTATCAAAACGAGTCCTGGGGGCAACGTAAACTTCGCACCCAATAACAGGTTTGATGTCTTCGCTTTGGGCAGCCTTGTAAAAATCTATTACCCCGTACATAACCCCGTGGTCGGTAATTGCTATGGCAGGCATTCCCAGGTTTTTGGCCCTTTTCACCATATCTTTAACCCTGGCTGTACCATCCAGGAGGCTGTATTCTGTATGGCAGTGCAAGTGGACAAAACCTGCTTTTTTGCCCTTGCTCTCTTTTATGTTTCCCTGATCTTTATCCATGGAAGTTACCTCCCTGTCATAAGTCATAAAATTTTTCTTGTCTTATCAATTATAACATATAAAAAGAAATAACTGCATATTTCCGCTTACTCCTATCCCCCCTGTAAAATTCCCAGGATAATCCCAAAAAATAATGTGTTTGAAAGGTTATATGAGAAATATTCAAGTAATAAAAATATTATAGCCATTATTAAAGTCGGCCAACAGTAAAATGTCACATTTTAATATGTCTGGAGGGTTTTAAAGGTTGGAAAA
>CAYYWR010000259.1:0-3103 GCA_964474145.1 uncultured Syntrophomonadaceae bacterium | reverse complement strand
AAAAAGGGATATAAGAGCCAGAATAAATCTCTCTTTACTTTTCACAGTTTAGCCTCCTGTTATATAAAACCCCCTGATAATGCCAGGGGGATTAAGGATACTTACTCTTCCTTTTCAGCATCTTTCTCAAAAACAACACCCTGGACATGTAAATTTACCTCCAGCACTTCTAATCCGGTCATGCCTTCAACAGCTTCCTTTACAGTTTCCTGGACAGCCACAGCTATATCAGGAATGGGGTAATTGTACTTAACGACCACGTACAGGTTAATTGTTGCATCCTTTTCTCCAACTTCAACTTTTACACCTTTCGACAAATTCTTTCTGCCCAGCATTTCAGAAATACCACCGGTAACGCCCCCGCTCATGCCTGCCAGTCCTTCAATTTCTGTAGCTGCGAGTCCAGCAATTATCGATACAACTTCATCGGCAATTCTTATTGATCCCAGTTCATTTGTTTCAGTCATTTTTTCACCCCCTATAGAATATGGTATCCTACTTATTGTTTTTTATTATAACAAATACTATGGAAAAAAACAATTTTATTGTTTTTATTTACATACTTTTATTATTTTTTTGTAGTTACCTTAATGTTTTCCATGTTTTCTCCAGTGATTGCAGCTACCTCTTCTGCTATGGAAAGAAACTGAGATTCGGACAGTTCATCTGTTTCTACAACCACATTGGCCAAGCTTTCTTCAAAAAAGAAGGCAACCTCCTTAAAACCTTTTGCCTTTATGGAGTTTTCTACCTTTAACTCCTTTTCCATAAGTGCCACCAGGGACAGCAGCTTTTTTTCAGCTTCTCTTTGGGCATCCTGGCTGGCACTGGAATTTTCTATGAGATCCTTTAGCATTTCTATTTCCTGGCTTCTAACCCTATCCCTTTCCATGCGGTACTCTATAAAAAATGTATTTCCCCGGGGCTCAATATTGCCCAGGTTAGGGGATTCTTCAAATAAACCCTCTATTTCCCCCTCCTGGGGGTATAAAACAACATCCTGGCGTTCCTCCTCTATATTGTTGACCAACCATATAAGAGAAAAAAACAATATTAAAAGCGCCGGAAACCATAACTTTCTATGTTTCTTTTTAATGGTTTTCACTTTTTTAACCTCCAGTCTCTTTATTTTATAATCACGCTATAACGCTATATAACGCCATAAGATACTAATATATGATTAATTGCCCCGGTCCCGGGGTAGAACTACAACTCTATGGGGAGGGAGATCTAAAACTGCTTTTACCGCATCTAAAATTTGGGACTTCCTGTTGGGGTTTTCTACTCCCTCTGCCACTACTAAGACTCCTTGAATCTGGGGATAGATTTCCTCAATAATTAATGGTATCTCTTCCCCCTGGCTTCCCCTTTTTATAACTATTTCTGCCCTTTTATTTAATTCCGTAGTGTCCCTGACTCCTCCCTCATTATCCTGCTCCTGAGTTTCCTTTAAATTTTCCTCAAAATCAGAGGCAAAAACTTTTTGGGTCCCGGAATTGAAATTTATAAATACAGAAGGGTTGGATACGCCTTGTACATGGCTTAGAACTTCTTCCAGGCTCTCCTGGAGCTTTTTTTCCGGGCTGACCTTATCTTGCCCTTGATATTGAATCTCCTGGGGAGAAAGCTCCTCCTCTCCCCTGGACAATAGCCCCCGGGGTTCAGTTGATGAAAAAAAAGAGCCGAAAAGCATCAAAAGAATGCCCAAAAGTGCCAGAATAAACAGCTTGTAATCTGCATACTGGAAAATCCCCTTTTTCTCCCTGTAACTGTTATTATGCTTCTCCCTGTACTTTTCATTGCCCTTATCATTATCATTATCATTATCACTATCATTACTGTTCTTATCATGAGTAAAGTTTACATAAAGAAGCCTTTTTTTAACTTTCTTCCACAATGATGACATTCTCACCCACCTCCTTGCTGGTTTATTCTACTACTTTAATAGAGATTTGCTCCTTATCCAGGGGAAAATAGCTGGTTAGCTCCCTTTTTATAGATAGTTTTTCTTCCTGATAATTCTCACTGACGTCTTTTTCCCAATCTAATCCGGAGGATTTTTCACCTCCCACCTGTATGTCTATTTTTCCCACTATCTTTGTTTCTTCCCTCTCCATTTCCCTCTCCGCCTCCTTTTCCACCTCAAAGGCTGAAAATACCAGCTCAACTTTTTCTATACTTCCAAAATCTTCTGCATCCATGTCCTCCCTTACTTCCACCTCCACCAGGCTTAAGTCTAAACCCCTGTGGTTAGAAGCAGCTTTACTCACTTCCTGGGTCAGGCGTCTTTTATATTCCTTTACTATGAGGTTTTGACTCTTCATAACCCCCTCATCATCTATCTGGATTTCATCTGTGAAGCTAAAATCATCTAACTGGTTCATTTGAGTTCTCAGTATTTCCATTTCCAGATCCGGCATAATCCGAAAGAATTGCAAAACTGGATTTAAAATAGTTATCATAATCATAATGCCCACCACCAGTTTTACATAGGGCTGATACTTGTTGTGGGGGAGTATCATTTCTAATAAGGAGGCCACAACTACCAGAATAATTAAATTTTTTATAAGCTGGCTGATAGAATCCAGCATAAAATCACTCCTTCTCAAGCCATTCTCAAGCCATTCTCAAGCCCTGAGCATAACAGCTGCATTACCTGCACCCATAATCATTACAATAACCAGAAAAAAGATCAGACTAACCGCTGTTACCGCAGCAAAGATTAAGAGCAAACAGTTTCCCATGGTATTCAGGCTATCGCATAATGGCGTATCTCCCAGGGGCTGTATCAGCGCCGAAGAAAGCTTGTAAATAAAGATTATGGATATGATTTTTATAAGGGGAAAAACCGCCATTAAAAAGAGCATTATTACCCCGGCAAGGACCAGCCCGTTTTTCAATAAAAGGGATGCTCCCACTACAGCTTCCACCGCATCTGCTACCATCCCACCTATTACGGGAACAAAAGCGCCTGTCAAAAACTTGGCTGTGCGAAGAGTAATCCCGTCACTCACGGAGCCGGCAATTCCCGATATGCCCAGCATGCCCACAAATATTGTTAGAGACAGGCCCATAATGAAAACTGCTGCATCCTTGAATAGTT
>CAYYWR010000258.1:0-3111 GCA_964474145.1 uncultured Syntrophomonadaceae bacterium | reverse complement strand
TATACAGATTCAATATAATCCATAACCTGGTTTACAGAAAGAACATCTCCGCACCGGGCATGAATGTCCATGAGATTTACTTCGTGGGGTATTTTTGCCCGGTCCCCCACGCATTCCCGGGGTATAATGGGACGAAAACCGTGTTGAAGGGCATCATTGGCCGTTGCCCTGATACAGCCACTGGTAATGCACCCGGTGATTATTACAGTATCTACTTTTAAAACAGCTAAAGATGTAGCCAGAGGAAGCATGCTTTTTAGTTATAACTTGTTCTTGAGGCTGTAGATTTAACCTGGAGTCTATCTCTACGTTATCACTGCCCATGATAAAGTTGGTCAGTACAGGAACCTTTTCTACCAGTAAGCCCCCGTCAACTAAAGACTCATGATAAGCGATGATAAAAAAGAACACAGGTATTTCTTTCTCCCGGGCTTTACTTAATAGCAGGGCCGTATTTTCCACCTCCGCATCCAGATTGCATCCTGCAGGCCTTTGGGGATCAGTTATTCCTTTTTGAAAATCCACCACAATCACCGCCGGCCTTTGGCCAAAACCAAGTTCTTTAGCCATTCCCTGAGTCCGGTAATATTTTTTAATTTCCACAAGAGCATCTTCAAGGGCCTTTTCATTCATTTTTTTACCTCCCTGCTGTTTTTACCTGCTTATATCACCCTGTTTATACCCGGTATTGTTTTTATTCTACAGGGAGCAGCAAAATCCTTGCTAATTCTTCCATTATTTTATTAAGTTACTATTAAATATTACTTACACTGGTATGCTACAGCGAAATAATTATCAGGTGCATTTAACCAGGTTCACTGGTATGCTTATTTTCGAAAAAAACTAAATAAGCCTCCGTGAATGCCTGAGAAGAGTTTTTAACTAAAATGCTGGCTTTAATTGCCGCAAGTTTCCTTTTAAGCCATAAGTTCGTACTTTCCTTAATGGGATAAATGTAATATAATATTTCATGCGCGAACATGTATTCGAGAACATCTGAAAGGTGGAGTGACGTCCAATGCTCAAAATAATTTTTCTTGCTGACATGGAGTCTTTTTATGCCAGCGTGGAAATTGTCCACAACCCTTCACTGCAGGGGAAACCTGTAGTAGTATGCGGTGATCCTGAGCGCCGGCATGGGATTATTCTGGCTGCCAGCAAAGAAGCTAAAGCTTTTGGAGTTAAAACAGGAATGCCTGCCTGGGAATGTAAAAGTTTATGCCCGGAGGCTGTTTTTGTGCGCCCCCACATGCAGCGATATATCAATGTATCCATTAAAATAACTGAGATTTTTGAACAGTTTACCGACCGGGTGGCCCCCTACTCCATCGATGAACAGTTTCTGGACATGACGGGTTGTGAAAAATTATTTGGAACCGATCCCAGGGGGATAGCAGTAAAACTTAACCAGCAGGTGTTAAGGGAAACGGGAATACGCTGTCGGGTAGGCATAGGGGAAAACCCTCTCCAGGCTAAAATGGCCTGCGATAGATTTGCCAAAGCAAACCCGGAGGGCATCTTTCAACTATCCCACCAGGATTACGCTTATTACACCTGGCCCCTTCCTATTAGAGACCTTTTCGGTGTGGGGAGCAGGATGGAACACCACCTGCAGCGCATGGGAATCAAAAAAATTGGTGACCTTGCCCGCATGCCCAGGGGAATTTTAAAAAGGCGCTGGGGTATTAACGGTGAAATACTCTGGCTAAATTCCCAGGGCATTGATTATTCTAATATTTCTGCCCGTTCTGCAGAGGTGCAGAAAGGGGTAGGCCATTCCATGACTCTCCCCCGGGACTACAGGGACAAAAGGGAGATTGAAGTTGTTCTCCTGGAGCTAACGGAGGAAGTCTGCCGCAGGGCGCGAGCTTTAAGTAAAATGGGGAAAGTGGTCAGCCTGTACTGCCGGGGAGCTGATTTTAACCACCCCACTGGTTTTTCCCGGCAGAAAAAATTGTCCGAACCTACAGCAGTTACCATGGATGTATACACCGTTGTGCATAAGCTCTTTGACACCCACTGGGACCGGCGCCCTGTCCGTAAGCTGGGGGTTTGCCTTTCCGGCCTTTTTGACGACAGTTACATGCAGTTATCTCTCCTGGAAGATAAGGAAAAAAAGGTGAATTTGAGCCGCGCGGTAGATGACATCCGGAAGCGCTACGGAATAACAAGCCTGTTCAGGGCCTCCTCCTTAACCTCCGGAGGACAGCTCTTTGAATGGGCAACAGAAATAGGGGGGCATAAAAAGTGAGGGAAAAACTTTTCAACCAGTTTAGCTGCAGCCGACTGATGCTGCCGGCCCACCGAAAAAAGTTAAATGATTGCCGCAAAATAAAAGAAGAGAGGGAGAAGTACTCTGTGCCAGATTTAGACGACCAGCAAAAGGAAGAGTTTCAATTCCTTGTCAACCAGTCCCTCCAGCAGGGCCTGGTCATTGAGGTTACCCTTCTAACAGGGGGAAAATATCTAAGGCTAAAAGGGGTGGCAAAAAAAGTTGACCCCCTGCAGGGAATTTTAAGTATGGCCCTGGACCCTGGCAGCCAAATTAAAAAAATTAATTTAAAGGAAATTATCCGGGTTGAGGAAGGGTAAAATTAATCTAGCCAGTTTCAATTTGCCAGCGGATAGACCTGACACCCTCCCGGGAGCCCAGTTCCCTGGCAATTTCCTCTAACAGGGTTTGTTTTTCTTTAGGAACAAGTATTTCTGCCTGGATCTGGACTTTATTAGACTCACCCATTTCCTCACTGGCCAGGGAGGTTAAGGCCAGAGGCCCACTGTCCAGAATGGCTATAAGTGAATCACGGATGCTCCCCTCATCATCCCCCTGGCATATAAGCTCCAGACGGTGGGGCAGGTCAATATCCTGGCTCTTAATATGCTCCCGGTTAATTTTTTGCTGAAAGGAGCGCAGTAATATATTGGCAGCCAAGATTACGGCTGTACCTACTCCGGCATAAAAGAAAAATCCATATCCCGACAAAGCCCCAATAGCGGCAGCACACCAGAGAGTTGCTGCCGTATTGATCCCCCGGACATTAAAGCCCTCCCTTAGAATTACACCGGCACCTAAAAAACCTATGCCGGAGACAATCTGGGCAGCAACTCGAG
>CAYYWR010000257.1:0-3115 GCA_964474145.1 uncultured Syntrophomonadaceae bacterium | reverse complement strand
CCTTCGGCCCTTCGCTTCGCTTCGGGTCCGCTGAAACCGTCCCCGTGGCACCGCTTACTGCAAATTTTCGCTGTAGTGTTAATTAAACCAGGGGGACAGTTCCTCCGGTTCAACCGGATTAATTAAACCAGGAGAACCGTCCCTCCGGTTTATCCAAAGGGCTCATTTTCAAAGATGTTCTGTATTACTGCTTCCCCTTCTCTAATCCCGGTATCATCGCTGTCTATAGTTTCTTCCTCCAGGAATTCATCATCTGCTGAGCTCTTTTCCCCTTCGCCCCCCAGGCTTTCTCCAAATTGCTCTTTGGCGCTCTCCTCTAAGGCCTTCAGGTCCATTTTGCCAGCTAACTCCATTAGTGTCTGGGGATTTCCTATGCAGATGCCGTGCCTTTTTATTACCTGGCTGAACTCCTTCAGGTCCTGCTCCTGGAGTTCCCAGCGCAGGTTTCCTGCCCTGTCCTTTTTGGGGGCTGTAAACCGGGAGAGCTCATGGTCCAGGAGTGCCCTCTGCCCCTTTCTTTCCAGGTTGGCCCAGATTGTCTGGTTTACTATTAACACCAGGTCGTAGCTGCTGATATGCCTCCACATCTGGGGGGCAGCCAGGGCCTTGCCGGTTACAACCTGTCCCCTGTTTTTCCAGCTGCCGGTGCGGAATAAATAGGCTATGCTGGCTTCCTGCAGGTGGGGATGATATTCCCTGATAAGCTCCTTTGCCATAGCTTCTACTTCCGAAGCAGGGCAATAGGGTTGGGCTGGAAGGTTTGCATCTTTACCCTTTTCTATATTGTTTTTCATTTTATACACCTCCGTAAATTTTTTTGCCTTTCTTACCTTTCTTGCCTTTCTTACCTTTCTTGCCCTTCCTGGCTTTGCGCCATGTGTCTTCAGCTTCCTTCCCATTAACCACCAGCGTCAACTCTTCTCCTTTCCTTTCCTTTCCTTTCCTTTCCCCCCTCTAAATTTCCCTTTTCTACCACCCCTGGGCACTCTTTCCCCTCCCCTATACTTTCATTTTTCCTCCCCTGTCCTCCCTTTCCCTCTCCTTCCCCATCCCTTTTTCCTTCTTCCCCTTGTCTTCCCTTGACTTCCTTTGCTCTGGCCTTGACTGCCTGCAGCAGGGCTTCCTGGCCGGCCTCCTTGTTGGCCAGCACCTTCATCACATCTTCATCTACCGTGTTTTTAGCCACCAGGTGGTGGACTACCACTGTGTCTTTCTGGCCCTGGCGGTGAATCCGGGCGTTGGCCTGCTGGTATAGCTCCAGGCTCCAGGGGAGCCCAAACCAGATGATGGTGCTGCCTCCCTCCTGCAGGTTCAAGCCGTGGCCGGCGGAGGCGGGATGGGCCAGCATCACCGGCACTTCCCCTTTGTTCCAGTCCTGGATGTCCCCGGAGGTTTTCAGCACCCGGCTGTCCGGGCCCAGGCTTTTTTGTATCCTTTCCAGGTCGTGCCGGTAGGCGTAGTAGATGAGCACCGGCTTGCCGTTGGCGGCTTCCACCAAATCCTCCAGGGCCTTTATCTTCTCCTGGTGGATTTCCTGGACGCCCCCATCTTCGTCGTATACAGCCCCGCCGGTTATCTGTAACAGCTTATTGGTGAGTACTGCTGCACTGCCGGCTACCACATCACCTTCCAGGAGGGGCAGGAGCAAATCCCTTTCCAGCTGCCGGTATTTCTCCAGGGCTTCAGGGGGCAGCTGCACTGGCACGATGTTATCTGTGCGCTGGGGGATTTTAAGATAGTCCCTGCTTTTCATACTAATACAGATGTCGGAGAGCTGGTTGTAAATGGCTTCTTCTGCCCCCTTCTTTGGTTTGTAGGTGAAGATGACGTGTTGGTTTCTCTTGTCCGGCAGGAAATAACGCTGCCGGTAGCCTGTCAGGGTCCTGCCCAGGCGCTCTCCCCTGTCCATAAGGTAAACCTGGGACCACAGGTCAATGAGCCCGTTGGGGGCAGGGGTGCCGGTAAGTCCTACCACCCGTTTGATTAAGGGGCGCACTTTCTTGAGGGCTTTGAAGCGCTGGGCTTTAGGGGATTTAAAACTGGACAGTTCGTCTAAAACCACCATATCAAAGGGCCAGCTGCTGTTACAGTAGTCCACCAGCCATTTCACGTTTTCCCGGTTGAGGAGGTAAATGTCGGCCTCAGTTTGTAAGGCCCGGACCCGCTCTTTCTGGGAGCCCAGCACTTTGGAAAAGCGCAGGTGCTTCAAATGGTCCCATTTCCCCGCCTCCTCCTGCCATATGTTCTCAGCTACCCGCAGGGGGGCAATCACCAGCACCCGGGCTATTTCAAAGTAGTTGTGCATGAGCTCTACTATGGCTGTTAAGGTAATGGCTGTTTTGCCCAGGCCGCATTCTAAAAAAACCATGAATTGTTCCTTGTCTATCATCAGGCGGGTTGTATGTTTTTGATAGTTGTGGGGTTTATACTTCATTTTGCCACCTCCCCTATGAAATCTCTTACTGCCTGGCATGAGTCTATGATATACACCTGGAAGCCCAGGTTTTCCAGTTGTTTTTTTCGTTTTATCTGCAGGGGGCGTAATTTCTCCCCCGGTGCTTTAAGTTCTGCGAAGAATATCTTTTTACCGGGGAGAAGCACCAGCCGGTCGGGCACCCCTGCTGTCCCGGGGGAGAGGAACTTCAAGGTAAGGCCCCCTGCCTTTTTTACCTTCACTTTTAACCTGGCTTCGATTTTGGTTTCCATTTTTTAACTCCCCTCCTGGTAATCAATAAGCATCTTTTCCTATACACGTACGTGTACAGGCGTACAGGTGTACACGTACATGTATATTCCCTTTATTTTAGGTACTCTATAATATAATCTTGTTTATCTTGTGTACCAGGGCTTCCAGGTGGCGGTGATATGGGGCTTTTGCCTGGTAAACAATATGGGTAACAAAACGAAATCCTGATTACCCTGGTTAACCATTATCTACAAACAGCGGTATACAAGAATTTCTTGTCTACCGGTTTGGCTGCTGGTTCTGTTTACTGCGGATAAATATCCTCTGCACCCCATAGCCCGGCACCTTTGCATTCCCTAACTTGTTACCGGTGTACCTCTCCCAGCCTTCTATTTTACGCATAATCCCATTTAACTCATAGGCATCCTG
>CAYYWR010000256.1:0-3116 GCA_964474145.1 uncultured Syntrophomonadaceae bacterium | reverse complement strand
GAGTAACTGACTACGAATCAGGAGGTCGCAGGTTCGAATCCTGCCGGGCGCGCCAGTAAAATAAGGGTTTTTCACATATCATTGTTAACATAAAGCATCCTATGTTGGTGTCAGTACTGAAATAGTACTGCAACTGAGAACAAAAAAAACCGGGAGTGGCAGCTCCCGGTAAAAGTAACTTGTGTTTAAGTCTCTTTTAAGAGACTATTTTTTTTCTATACAGTCTGTTACTACTGCACAAATCTTATCTGCAGCATCCCTTTTAGTTTTAGCAGTCATATGGCTATAGGTGTCTGCCGTGATGGCGTAGCTTGAATGACCCAGGGTTTTTGACACAGTTGCTAGATCAATTCCTTGCTCTATGGACAAAGTGGCATATGTGTGGCGAAGATCATGGAAGCGAATTTCAGGGATTTTCTGGGCCGCAATCTCTTCTGGAGCAAGTCCCTTCTTTTTATCAACTTCTCTATTGTGCCTCCAGGAAAATAGATGCTTTTAAGATTAATGCCATTCTTCGAAAGATAGAAGGATGGGAAAAGAAAGGTGAGAGGACGCGGCATCCCATTTACGGAAGACAGCGAATTTTGGGAAAATGTGAAGTGGCTGGTAGACAGATGTAAAGATAAACGGCCCTTTGACATGGTAGTATTAGACGATCGGTTCGAATCCTGGGAAACGCAGCATTCTTGATAGACAAGCCCTTGGAGGATAACTCTCGGGGCTTTTTCTATGCCTGTTACTTTAAAAGGAATAGATTAACCTTCAATAAGCTTGATACGGAGTTAATAAAAAAAGTATCAATAAATACAAAAATTATTGTATTTATTGTATCATTAGTGTATAATTGAGTAAAATAGAGTAGGAGGAGTGACCGCGATTTGAACTATGGTGGAAGGGAGATAAGAAAATATACAGATTTTACTCCTGCTGATATAAAAGGTTATCTTGAAAAGTTCAGAAAAGCAATACTAGATGGTAAATATATTATTTCTAAAAATCAAAATAGACAAGAAAACCTGGACTTCATAGAAGACTATAAAATTGATACAATAAAAGAAAGAGAAATATTACTAGGAATTCAATATGATGATTTTTGTTATGCCGTTGATAATGATAATGAGGGGTTTGAGCACGAGAAGTTATACATATTTTGCAAGTGTCATGAATTAGATTACTGGGGCACTTTAGAATCTGTAGATATTTATATTAAAATCAATATGACCCAGACAAGAAGTGGAAATGAAATTACTATTGTGGTTTCTTTCCATAAAAGAAACAAGTTAATAAAATATCTGTTTAAATAAATTGCCTGATTATATTTAGATAAAGATAAAAAAAGGAGGTGCCTGAGATGTTAGGTTTTTGTGAAAAGTGCTATGAAATGGTGAAATATACTGTTAAAGAGGAGAAAAAACAAAAAAACATTAAAGGTAAGAATGTTGAGTATATAGGTAAAGAAGCTTATTGTAATGAATGCGGAAGTGAGATATTTGTATCCGATATTCGTGATCACAATTTATTTATGCTAGATAAAGCATATAGAGAAAAAGAAGGATTGATTTCAATAGCTGAAATTAAACTGATACTTGAAAAATACGATGTTGGAAAAAGACCTTTTTCTTTACTGCTAGGCTGGGGAGAAGGTACTTTAACTAGATATTTAGATGGAGATATTCCTACAAAACAATATTCTGATATTCTAAAAAAAATCTTGAGTGATTCAAACTATATGAAAGAAATACTGGAGCAGAATAAAGATAATATCACAGATGTAGCATATAGGCGTATAAGTAATTCTTTACAAAAAGTTGAAACTGTAACAGACTCTTCCGAAGATAAGATAGATTATGTTGCTAAATACCTTTTGTCAAAAACGACAGAAATAACACCACTAGCTTTACAAAAGCTATTGTATTTTTCTCAGGGATTTTATAAAGCTTTCACGGGAGAGTATTTATTTTACAACAATTGTGAAGCGTGGGTGCATGGACCGGTTTATAGAGGCATTTATTATAAATATAAAGACCATGGCTATAATCCAATTGAAGAAAAAGATTTTGAGTATGGGGATATAAAGCTAACAACAGTGGAAAAAGAAATTTTAGATAGTATTATTAGAAACTTTGGCTGTTATAGCGGAAAAGTTCTAAAAAAGATGACGCATGCAGAGGAACCCTGGCGAATTACTAGAATAGGTCTAAGTGATAATGAGGGCTCCCATCGAATTATAGATAAAGAATTAATAGCTAGATATTTTAGCGAAATTAAAATCAAACATGGTATGCTTAACATATCTGATATTAGGGATTATAGTACAGATCTTTTTAACAAACTATATAATTAAACTACTAATATAATATTTTAGCGATAAAGAATCAGAATTAATGCAAAGATGCTTTAAGTTGAATGCTCAAAGTGGTAGCCAAAGATATGGAGTTACGGGTTTTAAAATCATCACATGCGCTTCACCTTACAGGATATTACAGGACTTTAATGCCAACTGACAGGGCAGTAAGTGCATTTTACTTCAAGACCACAATCTCCAGGTTTTTATCCTTTAATTTTTGAATAATTTCTGGCAAAGCCTGTGATGTGAATCTGTTTTCGTGTAAAATGTAAATTCCTCCGCAGGGGTTTGTTAGATTGAAATAGTTAGTTACTTCCCGGGCAGTGCTTACCTGCCAGTCTCTGGGGTCACGGTTCCATCCCAATAACTTCATTTCTTTATCTTTTAACGTCTTCATCAGGCTGTTATTTGCAGAACCATATGGGGGTCTGAAGAGGTTAACAGGTTTGCCTGTTAAGGAGGTTAAATAAGAATTGGTTTTTTCTATTTCATTTAATTGTTTTTCTGGTGAAAGAAATGAAAAATTATTATGATTCCAGGAGTGATTTCCTATGGACATACCCTTTGAAGCCGCATATTGGACAGAATCTGGATGTGAAATAGCATGTACCCCGATAAAGAAAAATGTTGCCCCCACCTCATTATCAACTAAAATATCTACTATTTCCTTTGTATATTCTGAGGGGCCGTCATCAAAAGTAAGGGCTACGTAGCCTTTGGGAAGATAGGACTTTGACAATTTTTCAACTTTATGGGTGGCCAGGTTCTG
>CAYYWR010000255.1:1779-3117 GCA_964474145.1 uncultured Syntrophomonadaceae bacterium | reverse complement strand
CGAGTAGACGGGGCAAAACCTCGTCTCGAGGGTTCGAATCCCTCTCTCTCCGCCACCTTTGAAAGTTTGGCTTGCTTTCAAACACATGCTGAGCAAGCTTTTTTATATAAAACTTGTGCAACTGTTCAGCTGCTGAGTAGATACACGCTTGTTTTATTAAAAACCTATGAAGCATATGAAACTTATAAGGTTTGACAAACTTTGATAAAGATTTGGTCGTGCTAGGCGGGGAGGTAGCGGTGCCCTGTACCTGCAAGCCGCTATAGCAGGGTTTAATTCCTGCCCTAGGCTTATGTTTTTCAGGGTCTGACCTGGAAAAGTGGTGATGAGGATCGGGTCCTGTGCGACGCGAACTCATGAACCCCGTCAGGTCCGGAAGGAAGCAGCGGTAAGTGAATCTTCGCGGGTGCCCCAGGGCTACCTGATCCGAGCTAACTGTCCGGGTAACGCTTGGGAAAGTAAGTCGAAGGCAGGTGCACGGCCATTAATTATTTACATGCAAAAAGGGAATCGGTTGATTAAACCGATTCCCTTTTTGCATTACTTTGATTTTCCTGTTCCTGATTTTCCTGTTTCTGGCCTTCCTATTTTTCTCACCTGCTTATCTGAATTGATTTTCCTTGCTCAGTCGTTTTCTCTTACTGAGTTGATTCCCCTTACGTAATTGTTTTCCCTTACTTAATTGTTTTCCTTTCTAAATTTTTCTGATTAACACTACTGCGGAAAAGTATTCTGGTCTTCTGGCTCAGTGTTTTCTTGATCCTGGCTGATCAGACCTTGTATTGCTTTCTCCAGGTGATTTTTTGTGGATTCAGGGTCATGGGGAGTTATGGCTATTTTTTCATCCCTGGTTACCAGGAGCAACCCTTTAGCCGGCAGCACACTGGCGTTAACCTGGACTTTCCCCAGGTTTTTAATCCTGGGTTTGCCCACATGATATCCCACGCCGTTGGTTAAAAAGGGAAAGGAAGTTAAAGGGATATCAATAATTTGAAGATCCTCAACATCCTTTAAGCCTACAACCTTTCTGCCCAGCAAATTTCCCAGCACCAGATTATTATCAACTAAATAGTATCCCAGGCGGGTCTGGGGAGCAGAAATTATATAAAAGAGAATAACCAGCACCAAAAATGGCAGCGTAAAAGTGCCCATTCTCTGGAATAACAGTGCTGATATTACAATTACCACCATGCTAAAGAGTAAAACCATCCAGCGGGACTCCCGGGATTTTGGTATCCTTTGTGCAACAATTTTACCGTTTTCCTGCAGTTCTTTTTCTTTCAACTCTTTTTCTTTGTTTTCTCTTTCCCCTTCTCTTTCTGTATCTGTATCCACATC
>CAYYWR010000255.1:0-1679 GCA_964474145.1 uncultured Syntrophomonadaceae bacterium | reverse complement strand
ATCCACATCTACATCTACATCTACACCTACATCTATATTCATACCTATATCTCTTTCCATTCTATCCTTTTCTTTTTCCAAAGAAATCACCCCCCTTATTTTATTTAACATTGGGCGCGGGATTCCTTCTTTCTCTGACCATGAATTCTGGCGGGGCTTTAGGAAAAATTTCTTTATATAGTTTTGATTAAATAACTTTCTGTGTTAAAATAATTTATAGCGAAGAACATTTATAGTGAAAAACAATACCAGGGTGAAAAATATGAATTATGTATCATTGTATAGAAAATGGCGTCCCCAGGCTTTTGAGGATTTGATAGGCCAGGACCATATTACCCGGACTCTTAAGAATGCCCTGAAGAGCGGTCGTATTTCCCACGCCTATCTTTTTTGTGGACCCAGGGGGACAGGCAAAACCACTGCGGCCAAAATCCTGTCAAAAGCCTTGAACTGTGAAGAGGGAACCTCTCCCCGGCCCTGCAATCAGTGTAATGTCTGCCAGGGCATCAACAAGGGAAATATTATGGATGTGCAGGAAATTGACGCTGCCTCCAACCGGGGCATAGATGAAATAAGAGATTTGCGGGAAAAGGTTAGATTTGGTGCTACCCAGGCACGGTTCAAGGTTTATATAATAGACGAAGTCCACATGCTCACACCGGAAGCCTTTAACGCTCTCCTGAAGACCCTGGAGGAGCCGCCGGAAAAGGTCATTTTTATACTGGCCACTACGGAACCCCATAAGCTTCCCCAGACCATCCTGTCCCGCTGCCAGCGCTTTGACTATCACCGCATAGGTGTGCCCATCATGGTAGAAGGGCTTTCCAGGATTGCTGCCCGGGAGGGGGTGAAGGTTGAAGAGGAAGCCTTAAAAATAATTGCCCGAAACTCCCAGGGGGGGATGCGGGATGGCATAGGGCTTCTGGAACAGGTAATGTCTTTTTGTGAGGATTCCGTAAGCTTGGAAGAAGCCAAGCAAGTGTTAGGCCTGGAGGAAGAGGATATATTTATAAATATGGGTGAGGCTGTTCTAAAAAATGATCTGGTATCCGGTTTAAACCTGGTCCGGGAAGTAGCAGACCGGGGGCGGGACCTTTCCCAATTTGTAAGGGATTTGACCGGCTATTTCCGGAGCCTGATAGTACTAAAAATCCAGGGAGAGGAACCGGCAGAGCTGGACATCCCCTGGGTTTCACTGGAAAGGATGAAAAAGCAGGGGAAGCAATTCAGCCAGGAAGGGCTCCTGTTCATTAATGAGGTATTAACCGGCTGCGTAGCAGACCTCCGGGGGAGCTCTCAGCCCCGGTTTGTCCTGGAGACGGCGGTATTTCAAATTTGCCACCTGGACTTCAAGCTGAGTCTGCAAAACATAGAAAGAAAGATAGAAAAGCTGGAGGAATCTCACCTGGAAATAAAAGAAGGGCGGGTTCACAGTTTATTACCGCCGGAACCTGAATTAAGGCCTGAAACTGAAAATTCCAGTATAACTGGCAAGGCAGAGCAGTCAGGACAACCAGATCCGTTAGACCAGCCAGACCACCCAGGTCAGTCAGGCCAGCCAGACTACGCAGATTATGTAGAACCACCAGGGCAGACAGATCACGCATATCATCCCGACCAAACAGACTCCGCATACCAACCAGATAAGTCAGGACCGGCAGATCACCCACAGGCAGAGC
>CAYYWR010000254.1:0-3124 GCA_964474145.1 uncultured Syntrophomonadaceae bacterium | reverse complement strand
AAAATACCTAAAAGTATTGGAGTTATCAAAATTTCAATTACGGCTGCCAGTAATAAAAGAATAGTTATAAAGAAAAATACCCTTAAAAACTCGCTGAAGATATAAGAGATACTATCCCACCTGCCCTTTCCTTCCATAGGGTAGATCAGGTGGTACCCAAGCTTTAGACCCAGGGCTGCGCTGATCAAGAAGGCGGGTATTTCCAGTATGCCATGGGGAAGAATTCCCAGGGACAAAAAGATTACGGGGTTTATATTTTGTTCAGCCAGAATGGCTGTTACAACTCCTAAAATACTACCATTAACTATCAAACTAAAAATAGGAGCTATGCCCAGAATTATGCCCAGGAACAGCACCCTCAGGGAGGCAAAAAAGTTATTGAAAAAAAGGAGAAAAATTCCTCCAAGAGGGCTGCTGTCTACTACTTCTTCAGCCAGTTCTTCTAAAAATTCAAAATAGGGAGTAGAGAAATCCTGTATGAAATCAAGGTTTTGGGCTGCAGCAATGTAACCCAGGAAAAAGCTCCCCATAAATATAAGCAGGGACACTTTAATCCAGTAACTATTGTTCTTTAAAGTGATTATAAAACATTTCAGGTCAAACAAATAAAAACCTCCTCCACAGGCATACGGTGTATTGTTTCGGATAGTGCCTGTCAACCAGGGATTATTCTTACCTTAATTCCCATCAATATTATTATATATCATAAAGCAAAAATGTTAAAATCTTTTTTCTGGAAAAAAGAGGCAAACAATGTTATGGACAGGGAAGGAAGATTGTATGGAAGATAAGTTTGCCAGGGTAGTTGTTGATATTGCCAATCCTGGGATTGGAAGCAAGTATTTTCACTACAGGATACCTGGAGAACAGTCAACTTTAATTCAAGAAGGAGCCAGGGTACTGGTTCCCTTCGGCAGGCGTAAACTGTTGGGTTTTGTTACTGGTTTTGACTCCAGCCCGGAAATTGAAGAGGGAAAAGTAAAGAATATAATTGAAGTGATAGATCCCATTCCGCTACTAAATAAGGAATTGATGGATTTAGCCCGCTGGATCTCTCAGCTATATCTTTGTCCGCTGTCAGAAGTTTTAAAAGCTATCATTCCAGGTTCCTATGCCAGGGTTAAAGCTAAGGAAATAACCCTGGTGAGGATAAATAAATGCAGAAAAACTATTGTATCTTTTATAGAGGATTATGAAAAAAAAGCTCCCAAGCAGGTTCAGGTTTTGAGCTTGATAATGAGTCAAGGGGAAATGCCTTTAACAGAACTGCTGGAAATTGTCGGGACCAGCCATCAAACGGTTAATGCTCTGGAGAAAAAGGGCCTTATAGAGCTTCACAAGAAAAGAGTATCAAGAAGTCCCTTCCCCCAAAAGCTATTTGGGGTTTCCAGGAAACTAAAACTAAATGTGCAGCAGTTACAGGCTCTAGAAACTATAAAGAGTTCTTTGAATAATCAAGAACCTGGTACTATATTGCTTCACGGTATAACCGGCAGTGGAAAGACTGAAGTTTATTTGCAAGCAATTGAAGAGGTAATCAGAATAGGCAAGGAAGCTCTGGTCCTGGTTCCGGAAATATCTTTAACTCCCCAGATGGTGAACTGGTTCAGAGCCAGGTTTGGCTCCCTGGTAAGTGTCCTCCACAGCAAGCTCTCGGCGGGGGAAAGATACGACCAGTGGTGTAGCATACTGGAGGGGGAAACAAAAATTGCTGTGGGTCCCCGCTCTGCAGTTTTTGCTCCATTTAATAATCTGGGTATAATTATTATTGATGAGGAGCATGAGAGCACTTACAAGCAGGAGGAGAATCCCAGGTACGATGCCCGTAAAGTAGCCCAAAGGAGAAGCAGGATAAATAGATGTCCCCTTATCCTGGGGAGTGCTACTCCTTCTGTGGACACATATTACCAGGCGGCAGCGGGACTTAATGTCCTTATAAATATAGATAGCAGGATACAGGAGCGCCCCCTACCTCCCGTCAAAGTGATAGATCTGAAAGAAGAGGTAAAAAAAGGGAACAAGAATTTCTTGAGCAGTGAGCTTTGCAGGGAAGTAGAACTTTCCCTGGAGAAAAAGCAGCAGGCTATACTTTTTATTAATCGCAGGGGTTTTGCTTCTTTTGTAGTTTGTAAAGAATGCGGTTTTGTTCAGCGCTGCCCAAACTGTAGCATTACTCTAACTTACCATTCCAGGGGGGAACGGTTAAAGTGTCATTATTGCCATTATGAGAGAAAGGTTCCTGAACTATGCCCCCAGTGCCAGGGTTACTATATACGTTTTCTGGGGCTGGGCACGCAGCGAGTTGAAAGTGAAGTAAAAGAACTATTCCCCCATGCAAGGATTTTGCGTATGGATAGAGATACTACTTCCCGTAGACATTCCCATCAGGAAATATTTAAAACTTTTAAACAGGGGAAAGCGGACATATTAATTGGGACACAAATGGTGGCCAAGGGCCTGGATTTTCCCAGGGTTACTTTAGTGGGAGTAATTGCCGCAGATACAGCACTAAATTTACCTGATTTCAGAGCTGGAGAAAGAACTTTTCAGCTTTTAACCCAGGTAGCCGGGAGAGCCGGACGTAGTTCTTTAGGAGGCAAGGTTTTAATACAGACTTATTGCCCCCATCATTATAGTATTGTTACTGCCATGAACCATGATTACCATAATTTTTATAATAAAGAAATTAGATTGAGGGAAGAATTTGGATATCCACCTTTTTCTTATCTGCTGAGGGTAGTCTTTTCCGGGAGTGAAGAAAAGGATCTTTCTAATATTGCAATTTTATTTAAAGATAACCTGAGCTCTTTATTAAAAAATGATAAAGGTGAGATAATGGGCCCCGGGCCCTGTCCCCTGTCAAAAATTAAGGGCAGGCATCGCTGGCATTTGATGCTTAAAAGCGCTGACCTGAGAATTATAAGTAATGCGGCCCAAAGGGTTTTTGAGGAAGTTTATAGTACTGCAAAGGGTAAAAATATAAGGATAACCCTGGATGTAAACCCTTTAAATATGCTGTGATAATGAGCAAGGGAGGGAGTATTATGGCAGTTAGAATAATCAGAAAAGGAAATGATCCGGACTTGAGGGAAAAGGCCAGGGAAGTTAAGGAAATTACCCCCCA
>CAYYWR010000253.1:0-3130 GCA_964474145.1 uncultured Syntrophomonadaceae bacterium | reverse complement strand
TTCACTTCAACTATAGGCTGAAAAAGCTTTTCGTTCATAATTGAGCCTCCATAAAACAATCTTATAAAATTCTACCATAAACAGAGGCTCATTACAAATTATCAGTGGCCTTCGCTGTAATGTTAATGTCACAATCTATTTTAAAAGGTACCCATATTCCCCAAAATCATCTATGACCACTGATTTGCCCTGCTTGGTCATTTCGTCTCTCAAGGCTAACACCACATATTTCATGGATACTTCTTTCCGGGCTGCAGCAGCCAAAAAAGCCGCGTTGACAGCAATATTTTTGATGGTGCCCCCGGTCATCTCAAATTGTTTTGCTAGAAATTTGTAATCCACATCCCTGGAAACAGGTGTTTTTTCCGGGAAAATACTCTGCCATATTTTTTCCCTCAAAGCCTGGTTGGGGAAAGGAAAGTGAATCACATAATTGATTCTCCGGAGGAAAGCTGCGTCAATATTCGTTAAGTAGTTGGTGGCTAAAATACTTACTCCCTCAAACTCTTCTATTTTTTGCAGCAAAAAAGAAGTTTCAATATTTGCATACCTGTCATGGGCATCTTTTACATCTGTTCTTTTCCCCAGTATTGAATCACACTCATCCAAAAATATAATAGCACTGCTCTTCTCCGCCTCATCAAAAACTTCTTTTAAACTTTTTTCCGTTTCTCCAATATACTTGGATACCACCTGGGACAGGTCAATTTTGTACATTTCCAGCCCCAATTCATGGGCAACAACCTGGGCAGCCATGGTCTTGCCCGTCCCCGGAGGACCTCCCAAAAGCATACTGACTCCCTTGCCGTAGGGAAGCTTATCCTCAAAACCCCACTGATCTAATACAACATGCCTGTACTTAACGTGATTACAGGCATTTATAATATGCTGTTTCTGCTCCCGGGGCAAAACCAGGTCCTCCATTCTAAAACTGGCATAAACAAGGGAAGCTTTTTTATGCAAGCTGTGACTGATCTGCTTGTAGCAGGCATCATACAATATTTTACTGGTTATCTGTTCTTTTCCCTGCCATCTGGCTCTCTGACGGGCCTCTGCCAGTCCGTTGACTATTTGTCCCGGTGTAAAGTGAAACTTGTTGGCCAGTTCATTAAGGTCTATTTCCTGAGACAATTCCTTTTTACCAACAATATTTTCCCAGACAATACTTCGCTCCACCCGGTGGGGCAGAGCAATCTCCAGGTCAAACCAGTTATATCCACTGATTTTTTTTCTCAAATGCCATTTATGCCAGGAGGTAATAAAAAGCGTATCCACCTGGCTACCTATCTCCTCCAGTAAGTCCAGGACAGCTTCCTCCAACCTGCCCTGACCCTGGGGATCACTCTCAAAGTTCTCAAAATTTGTAAGGCACAAAAAGGAATCATGCAGCAAAACTTCCCGGATAGTTTTGTTAAGGTTAACCATGTCCAGTTTAAAATCACTTTTCAGGATAGCCCTGCAATCCACAAAAACCACCGGCCTTTTCAGGCGATTGCCCAGAGTCCTGATATGCAACTTTTTACCGCTTCCCCAGGCCCCATGGCAAAATATTAAAATATTATCCTCCTGCTTCTCCAGCATTTTGCCCATATCTTCCTGAACCTGATTTTGCACTATCAATTTTGGTATATCTTCTCCGGGATAATGTACGCTAATAAACTTATCTGCTCTTTCACCTCCCCCCTGGAAATCAAAAATAAAGTCCATCATCCTCTTATCCAGGAGAAGGGGCCTGCTTAAAGTGTTCTGGCTTTGGCTGCTGTGGTCCAGGAAGAAATATTTGAATAGCTTATGCTCCAGTATATGCAGAAAATCCATGATCTTTATGCCTGTTTCTTCAGGGGAAAATAGTTTGATGGCCAGGTCGCTGGTAGGGTTTTTCATGGTAACATCATCTTGCAAATATCCAAATATTTTTTCGTATTTTCTATCCAGATTGTTTAGAAGGCTTAAAATGAGACAGTGCTGCTCAAAGTTATTTAATTGGAATATATGGATCAGGTAGCCAAAAGGCAGAAACACTCCATTATTGAGAGTAACTATTTTGCGCTGCTCAAAATAATCTTCCAGCAAGGGCAGGACTTCAAAATATTCTTGTTCCTCCTGATGGCTAAATTCCTCAGTATGACCTGCCTCCTTTTCCCTCTCTATTTCCTCCAGGAGACCAATAATCTCCTCCCTGCCAATAACCAGTCCTTTATATTTATCCAGCTTGCTTTCTCTGGTTTCTGTAATTCTCAGTACATGGTGCAGGTAAAAATATATCTTTATTTCCAAAAATTTTATCCATTCTTGCAGGTATTCCTGATTACTGGCATATGGCTCTTCTGCCCGGCGCAGGTTAAAATTGTTGTGAATAATATGAATCATAACTGCCCATTCCCCCTTATTTACGGCACCATTATGGATTGCTGACCCGGTTGCGTGATCTGAATGACCCCTCCCCAGTTGCACATGAGCTTGGAACTGTTGTTCAGGGCCGGCTTATTTCCTACCAGAACGGTAGGAGAGCCCGGGACCCAGGGGGCACTGATAACAGGTAAACAGGGTTGGGGGGTAAGAACTCCCAGAGCAGCAGAAGTAGCCGCAGCTACCTGGGGATTAGACAGAGAGGTACACATGCCAAAGGGCAGTATATTTACCATGGGCTTATTATCCATAATATTGGCAACAGGTTGTATGTTCATGGTCTTATTTAAGGGTAATACCTGCAAACTGGAGGGTGTCATGCCAAAGCTGCACTGGCACATGGCTCCCCCACAAACAATCAAGGCCATAGTGTCTTACCTATCCTTTCCGTTACAATTACAGTGAAATGGTTACGTTATTAATCTTGCCTGTCTGTAAGTCTACCTCCTGGGTGCTTTCTTTCTTGCCCTGCCATGCTTTTATTTCAACACGCTCCCCTTCTTTAATAAACCCGGGGGGCAAGGGCAATATAAATTCTCCATGGTCACTGGTCTTTAACTCCCACAGGGGATAAACCTGGGTGCCAGACCCATGCTTATTTTTAAGCTTTTCATGCAGCAGAAAATAGTCCTTTCCCCGGTCATACCTGGACACCCCTATCATTTCATGATTTTCTTGACCTGCCAGGTAAAACTGTTTTCCTTCCAAAAAGTAACCTTCT
>CAYYWR010000252.1:0-3131 GCA_964474145.1 uncultured Syntrophomonadaceae bacterium | reverse complement strand
AATGTTCATATCAATTTTCATAGCTTTTCCCTCCAATTCTTATTTAGCTGTAGCCACCTGTTAGCCAGGTTTTAATTCCGTCAATACTTCGTGATCCGCTTTATAAAACATTTACCAGTAAGCTGCTTTACGGTTATTGCTGTTTACTGTAATTATACTTTCGGTTAGTTTGTTATCAAAAAAAATGGCATCAAACTCCTCCAGGGTCAGCTCCAGGTGTTTAGAGATGGCCAACATCTCGTCTACTGTAAACCGACACCGGCTGCTGTTTTCTTTATGACAGACAGATTTTGGGGTGACCCCCAATAATTCAGCGAGTTCCGCCTGGTAAACATCCCGTTCTACCCGTTTTGCCTTCAATAGCCTTACGTTCATGTTTTCACCTCCTGCCCTCAATGTGCTTCCATTATATATCACTATTGGTTATTAGTCAAATAACAATTAACCGATTTGTTGACTTAATTTGTGGGATGTGTTATACTTTTGGTTAGAAAGGAGGTTGGGCACCATGACTTTAGGCCAGAGATTAGCCAGGCTTTTAAAGGAAAATAATATGAACCAAAAGGAACTGGCAGATAAAATTGGCACCACAGAGATGACAATTTCCAGATATGTGCGGGATGATCGGCAGCCCAAGGCCGATGTATTATCAAAAATTGCCTCGGTTCTTAATACTTCCACGGATGATTTATTGGGCAGAAGGGTTTCTAATGATGAAGAAGCCGAATTTGAAAGGCTCCATCGCTTGATTGCTAGAAATGCAAGCTCAATGAGCCTTGAGAAAAAGCAGAAATTAATCGCTACTTTAACTAAAGAGGATTAGGAGGGTGGGAGGTATTGGAAATTAGTTGCCAGAGATATGAAGAGATTAAGGAAGTGGTGGCCCAGACTTTTCGCCTGGCAGGGGTGGATAAGCTGCCCATTTGTCCTTTTATGATTGCCCATGCCCTGGAGTTCAAGCAATTGGCTTATTCTTCTTTGTCTTCAGAAAAGCAAGAGGCGTGCCTGGAATTAAGTGCTGAAGGGTTTATTCTCAACGAAACCATTTACTATAATGATTTGGCCTATGACAAGCGGGCCCGCTTTACTTTAATGCACGAGATTGGCCACATTATGCTGAATCACCGGACAGAAAGCAGGATGGCTGAGAAGGAAGCGAATTTTTTCGCTCGCTATGCCCTGGCGCCACCTATTTTAATATTGGCCAATGATCAGGATTTTGAAATGGACAAGTTAAAAATCAGGGAGCTGTTTGATGTTTCTCCTGAAGTATCGGAATATGTTTATGAGTCCTATCAGAAGTGGATTGAACAGCTATGCGGCTCTATACCAAAGGAGCCTTATGATGTGGAGATTTATAATCTAATCTATCGCTCCAGTACTGGGCAGCAAAAAACCCTGCCTTGAACAGGACAGGGCTCGCTTCCCTTTCACTATCGGCAGGCAGTTATTAATAAAGAATGCGCAGGGTATTGACTTGTTGGGTGATTATTTTGTCTTTCGCTAAACTGCCGTAGTTACCCCTGTAAGTTATTAATTTATCAATGAAATCAATCAGCGGTGAGCTGGAGGCATTTTCTCTGATGATGTTTAACATTTCTTTAAATTTATCGGCTGGCAGGGGCTTGACCAGCTTGTTAGATATTCGCTCCTCCTGGAAACTGGTAACGGCAATATAGGCCTGTCTTTCGGTAAAACGATTGATGAGGCGTTTATAGATGACTTCTCCGTCCCAGCAAACACCGTTTCCGTTTGTTAAAAACACATCCACAATACCTGTAGCATAATCTTTATCTATACTGATAGGGATCTTTCGTTCACCCACAAGCCTTTCTACCTGTTTGGCTATGGGCGGTTCATTATAGAAATTGTCCCTGGGGGAACGATGCATGGTCAATAGTTGATTCACTGCCAATTTGATTTCAAAATCTCTAATGTCATCTGGCAGGTAATCTTCTCCGCCTACTATAGAGATAAAGGCTCTGGCCAGTTTGGCACTTTCTTTATCTTTATTAAAGGCGTAAATAGCATAAGTAGTGGCGAAGTGATTTTTCGTGGCTCCGTCGATTTGTTCCCATAACGTGGGCATTAAGGCTTTAATATTCATCTTAATATGTGGGCTGATATCCTGCCGTAAATAAAGGCCAAAAACCCCTTTGGCAAAGACATTTGCATGTTTGGCCGACATTCCGCTGATAAAAGATAAGGCATGGTCAACTTGGTCTTGACTAAGAATTCCGTCTTTCATGCGTTTTAATAAAAGTTGTGCCTGCGATGAGTCTCCCGGTACATCCAGGGTAATGACTTCTTTAATGCATATTTCAAGCCAGGAAATAAGCTCAGTACCGCTGGTTTCCGACTGGTTACTGCTTTCCTGCTGCATGTAGCCCAGCATAAATCGAATATGATCCAGCTGGCGATAGCCTTTCTCTGTAATAAATTCTATTTCCCTTGCCCCTTCTAATAGCTGAATCTCATCAAGTTTGTCAATGTCCTCCAGCCTGGTAAACTCTTTTCGTCTTTCAGAGGGTACCGCCACATCAAAGAAATAATCGATATCGAACCGCTTAATTCTGATTTTTAGCTGTTTGATGGTTTCCACCCACAGGTGGTTTAGGGCTGAATCAAATAATCCCACGCTGGCAGCTGTCATAAATTTTGTGATAAAATGTGAATACTCTAGCTGCCGTTGTGGCATGTATTCCAGGGCGTCCATAAAATTTTTAAAAACTTTCTTGCGCTCCTTTACCGGAACTAAAATATTCTCCACTGGAAGTCCCACAGCTTGATAGACGCTCATCATTTTCTGCTCGAAATCCATCATGGTTGGTGAAAACTCATTATTAGTCTGAATCACCAGCTTATTTCTCATTTCTAAATTATCCATAAACATCCCCCCCCCTGATAGTTTACTCCATCGGAACCGGAAAAAGCCTGCCGGCCTTTCTGCTTACTCCCAAAAGGAGTCTAAAGGATCTGATCCTCCTATCCCTTGTTAAAATATATTATCATTCTCTACTCAGGTTTTTCAGTTTTAGTAAATTTTACAGGGTCAAGCGCTGGCGAGTCTTCCATGGTTTCTTCTTTTCCAAAGGTTTCAATGTGGAGTTTTATCGCTGATTTTACATTTG
>CAYYWR010000251.1:0-3136 GCA_964474145.1 uncultured Syntrophomonadaceae bacterium | reverse complement strand
TGCTCCCTTGTCCCTATCCCCCCGGGATAACATACGTGATGAAATCCCGCCAAAATTATATCCATTTTTTTAAAATACTCCGGGGGCAGATCAATATTGCCCTGAAAATCTATTATATTTGCTTCTATCCCCTTTAATATCTCCACCCCAAAGAGCTTATCCGGCAGGACATGCAGGTTCCCAAAATGGTACACATGGGAAGCTCCCGGCATGGAGGGTCCATGATCAGTTATGGCTACCATTTGAAGATTTTTATAGGCAGCAGCCCTGGCTATCTCTTTTATTGTGCTGTAGGCATGTCCACTGGCAATAGAATGGGTATGGAGATCAGCAACTATCTTCATAAAATATCCCTCTCCCTATTTTAGAATAAACTTTTCTATAAGATCCGCTACCCCATCATTTAGATTTGACGCCGTAATATAGTCAGCTTTCTGCTTAACTTCCTCCCGGGCATTTTCAACTGCTACTCCCATTCCTGCATACTCTATCATATCCATATCGTTATAACTATCTCCCACGGCTACCGTATCCCTTTTCTCCAATCCCATGGATTCAGCCAGGGACTTTATAGCCTGTCCTTTAGTAGAACTTTTATTGGTTATTTCTAGAAAGTAAGGCCTGGATTGCGCTACAAAAAGAATATCCCGGTATTTTTTATCCAGTAACTTCCAGATACCCTCCATTTTTTTCTCTTCTTTTATTATGCATGTAATTTTTGTAGGCCCTTCATTTAAAAATTCCGTTAGATTTCCTACACAGCTATAATCTACACCGGCAATACTTATATAGAGTTTGGTCATCTCATTTTCTTCCCTCACATATAGCTTATCATTGACATAGAGGTTAAGGTGAAGATCTTCTTTTTCGGCAAAAGCAGTTATCTCTCTGGCCTGCTCCAGAGGAACGGGACAGTGATAAATCTCTTCTTTAGTCCGGGATGTTTTTACCATGGCGCCATGATAAGTGATCAGGGGCACATCCAGGCCCAATTCCTCAGCATAGGGCAGGGCAGAGCGAAACATTCTCCCGGTAGCCAGAGTAACTGTAACTCCCTGCCGGGTAGCTTCTAAAACAGCTTCCCGGTTGCGGGGAGATATCTCGTTTTTTTCATTTAAAAGAGTATCGTCCAGGTCTAAGGCCAGCAATTTAAAGCTCATCTATACAGGTTTCACTCCCATAATAATTTTTTTAACCTATCACTGCTACAGCGAAAAATTTATCATTTAATAGAACGCGCTGCCACAAGGGACGGTTCCATGGTGTTCCCTTCGGCATAAAATTTAATTTTTTCTGATCTTTCTTCTTATCTTTTTTTGTCTATTACAAGCATGCTTAAAAATCCGCTAATTATAGATAACAACAAAGCTCCTAAGATTCCGGAAAAGAAAATGTTTTCCACTGTAAAACCAACTACAGTTCCGGCTACTATCCACAACATTACTCCATTAACTACCAGAGTAAAAAGCCCCAGGGTTAAAATGTTCAGGGGTAATGTAAGGACGTTAACGACAGGTCTTATAACGGCGTTGACCAGCCCCAGGACCAGGGCAGCAAATAACGAGGCAATAAAGCCTTTAATTACTATCCCCTCGATTATATGGGCTGTAATGTATATAGCCAGGCCGTTTATTATCCATCTTAATACCAGTCCTCTCATAGATTAAAAACCCTTTCTTTTTAAAATGTCTTGCTAAAATATTCGACATTAACTAACTGTATACCTTTATCTACTTATAAGAATCATATCATACTTTTTTACATATATGACAATAATAAATAAAAAATAAATTGAAAGGAAGTTAGAGATAAAATGATAAAGACAACTCCTGAAAAACTATCTAAAAGCGAACCGCTGCAGTGGGGATTGGATTACATAGAAGAGTCACTGGACTTTATAATGGACAGTGAAATAGAGCAGGATTATAAAATGGATATAGTCATTTCCTCCGGGAAAAACTTGATACAGCAGTACCAGTCTTTATTGAAAAGGGAGGCAGTGAGCTATAAAGGCACTCTTATCACCCACAGCTGGGCAGCAGGAAAGATCATGACTTTAAGGCTGCTGGTTAAGGCCACACCCTGCCCCGCCCAGTCTTATATCCACACTGCAGATAAAATAATGTTCTACTACATTTATCACCTGAAGTTCCTGAGAAAATTTTTCTCTAAAATTAACCTGATAAACTGCCGAAACATGATTCCTAAAGAATTTATCCTGGAAGTGCTGGAAATGGCTGAAAACAATGGGCTAAATTTGGACTGCTTAAAATCAAGGGGCTATCCTCTGCTGATCTGTTCCCTGCCCTACGAAGAAAAACAACCGGGGTGCTATTTTCACTCTTTTCACACAGCAGTCCTGTTTGCCAGCTCCCATGAAGATAGTATTAATAGGCATTTAATTCTTCACGAGTTAAGTCATGCCCTTTTTAATCTCAGCAGTAAGGGCAGGAACAATAAGGGGCCTTTTAACAACCTTTTATCCCTGATAAAAAAGTATTATCCCCAGTCCCGGGTAATTTCAGTTAAAGATTTTAAGCTCAGATACCTGGAGGAAGTGTTTGCAGAACTGCTGGCTACTTACCTTTTCTCTGGGGCACCAACAAAAAACCAGTTATCAGAAGAATTATCAGAGGAACTATCAGTATCAGGACAGCAGCAAAGCCAGTCCCGGGATGGCAGTCCCACTGCATCTGCTGCACATGTACAGAAACCTTTTCCTCCGGAACTACAAAATGCAGTTAAGTTATACCTTGAAAACCTGGACTGACAAAAAGTACGGGCAGCCCATTTATATAACCATATAACCATATATGCATTCCTTCTGTCATGCCAGTGGGGCTGTCATGTTTGAAAGTGCTGGTATACTGCTTCTGCTGTTTTCTTATCAATTCCCGGCACCCTGTTCAGTTCCTCCAGAGTAGCTTCTTTGATTTTGTCCATGCTGCCGAAGTGCACCAGCAGGGCTTTCTGTCTTTTATCCCCTACTCCCGGTATTTCCTTTAACAGGGACCTGACGGTTTCCCTGTCCCTCAGTTGGCGGTGATAGGCCAGGGCAAAGCGGTGTGCTTCGTCCCTTACATGCTGCAGCAGGTGTAAAGAAGGAGAATTGGCCGGCAATATCACAGGGTTTTTC
>CAYYWR010000250.1:0-3140 GCA_964474145.1 uncultured Syntrophomonadaceae bacterium | reverse complement strand
TCCACCATTTCAGGGGTGAGTCCCTTTATCTCTACAATGGGGTTGCCCAGGGAAGTAATCTTTTCGCCCTTGGAGTTTTCTGCCACGTAATACATGACATCCATTTTGTACAGGCGGGATGCTTCCTCTCCCTCTTCCCGGGCCTGGTTCTGGAGAATAGTGCTCAGGGGCAGGCCCTGGAAATTCCACCTGGGAACAGGATGGTCATGCCGGCCATTTGACACCATAATATAGCCGGCGGGTTTACCCTCATTGAAGACGGGAAATTCCAGGTAGGCAATTCCCTCTATATCCGGACGGTAAAAGGGTACAGCCTTGTGGCCAAGGCGGGCATTCTTCCATGGGGTCATTTCTTCCTCCAGGCGGGTCAGCTCCAGCAGGTTGGCCGCAAGACGGTGAGCCTGCAGGTATTCTTCAGATATCTCTATCTCCTGGGATCTGGTAATGACAAAATCCATCATAACATTTACCCTTAAAGGAATGCCCTCCTCTGATTTAAGGCCTTCTATAAATAAAGTGTATTTTTCTCCCGGTTTATACTCCTTTTGGGGATTGATCTCCAGTTCCTTTCCAGTTAAATTATAGTTGACAGGCACCGGGTTACCTTCTTTGTCAGTTACATAAACAGTTTTTTCGCTTATTGTGTTTTCATCCGGGTTTTTGCTGAACCTGACTGTCCAGGTTTTAAAGGTGTCGCTGATTTCCCGGGTGTCCCAGCGACTCCAGTAGCCCTCCTCTTCCTCCGTATCCGTAGTATAGATAAAGGTGCTGATATCGCTGGGGTCCCAGCCTTCATGGTGCTGTGCATTATAAGCAATTGCCTTAATGGTAATATCACTGTCAATGATAACCGGCTCATCATCATTAAATAGTATGCCTTCTCCCGGAGCAGGCTGGCCCCCATGGGTGGTATACCAGATTTCTGCACCGGGTGTATCAGTGTGAAGACTTACCTCCGTCCCTGCCGGCACATTTCCAGGGGAGGGCTCTGCAGCAGGATTAGAGGCTTTAAATTCGTAGGTGAATACTTTTGTTTCACTGTCCTCCATTCCCTCTTTAACGGCATATGCCTTAACAGTTGTAGCTTTTTCCAGAAACAAGAACAGGGCCTCTGCATAAATGGGCACCTCCCTCCTGGAGGGATTATCCTCATCAGTGGGGTCGCTGCCATCCTGGGTATACCAGATAGTTGATAAGGGTGTATCAGTTTTTATTTGTATATATCTACTGGAGTGGAATACTCCTTCAGAAGGGATTGCTACAGGAGGTGCTACCCTTCCCGTTTCGGCCAGGACTGTTACGGTTCTGGATGGCTGACTTTCCTCTCCCATAAAGGTCTGTGTTACGTGATATCCCTCCCCCGGGGATACCCCGGTGAAAGTATAGGTATCAACACCTTCCGGCAGTGTGTATGTGTTGCAAACGTTTTCCTCCTGGTATAATTTCAGGGTTGCCTGGGGGGTTGCTCCGGTGACAGTGACAGTCCCTATCCCGCCTTCTATGGTGACGGTACCAGGTTCCTGTGAGTATTGTTGGGTAATATAAAACCAGGCTTCACCTTTCAGTTCTGAGTCCTTATATACTGACAGCTCATATCCTCCGGCAGGGCGCCCCGTCCCCATATCCACCTTAAAACAACACTCCTGCTCAGCCTTTACTTTAAAGCTGCCGGCCTCCTCTCCAGCCAGGTGGCCATAGTAATCCTGGAAGGAGTCGTAATCGTAGGGGTCAAAATGAAAGTCATCCAGGGGGTATTCATACCATAAATAACCTGTCATTTTTACTTCCAGGACATCTCCTGTTTCCCAGAGAACTTTATCAGTATTGTTATAAACAGTTAAAACGCCATCCGAATAGCCTTCCTCCAGCACAAAAGGTTGAACATAGATACTGCCCCACAACTTGTAATAATGATCCTTAAAGTCATATTCCTCTGTTTCGCCAAGGGCATAAACTCCCCCAGAGAAAAGAGTACTTAACAGCGCCAGCACACAAAGAACCGATACATACTGCCTCCAGCATCTCCTGAACCTCCATCCACTCCTCACGGCCTTCAACCTCCTTCTTTATTTTTTTGTTATATTCTGTTGTTAATACTGCTGTAAAACTTTTGAATTATATCTTTATTCTACCTTTATTGAAAATCTCCTGCCAGCTAGAACATTAAAATAGTTTTAATATTTCCTTTTTTCCTTGTTTTCCATTAGCTGATCCTCAAGTTCATCCTTATACTCATCATAGTAATCCAAAACATCTGAAAAATAGTGTATGCTATGATTTAGAACAAGGTTATTTTGTCAAGATGATAGTTCCTCTTTTCAGTTCCGATTGAACACAAAAGAGCACCCGGGTCTGCCTGGACAGCCCCGGGTACCTGTTAGTTTTTTCTGGTTGCCTTCTGGTATCGCTTTCCATCCTCAAGCACTCTGTTAGAGCCTTGATTCTCTTGATCCCTTCAAAATTACTGGTATATATTTTACATGATGGTCGTATCCCTATAGGAACAAAGTGTTACTTGATAGTAAATTCCATTTTAACGTTCTTGCTATTCCACTCATATTTCCGGACAAATATATGCCCCGACCGCAGGTGCCGACTACTGTGTTATCAATATCCAGACCATTGCGGTTGTTTTGGATCGTGTGGCCCGTGATACCTACCACGCTCACACGCATTGCATCAGGTAATCTAATTTTTAAATATTTCTAGCTTTCTAATTCCAGGCAATGATAAGGCCCTGGAGTCTGTATCGCCATGGGATATCCTCGCTATCCCATGAGTTATTCGCCCAGTATATTGTATGTGGCACGGATATTGACCATGTTTGTATCGGGGATGGTAAATCTAAAAGGATTCTCATCTACCCTGTACTGGGTTTGGGCATTGTCGTAACTTACGCTCCAGTGGGAAAAAGTGTTACCCTCCAGTGGCTCGGCACGAAGAAGAAGGGTTTCACCTTTCCGGTGTATGTTGTAATACCCCCCTTGCATGGTTTTGTTGCCCAGCAATCCGTTAACATAAAGATCGCCTTTAGGTGTTGTAATAGTATATCCTGCAGGACACCTTGCACATACATGAGGTATCCAGACAGGCACCTGCTGGTCAAAGGGGATACTTGCTTGTGGAGGAACCCTTTCAAA
>CAYYWR010000249.1:0-3168 GCA_964474145.1 uncultured Syntrophomonadaceae bacterium | reverse complement strand
ATACCCAGTCTTTGTCGCATGCCTGTTGAATATGTCCCTGCAGCCCCGTCTGCCCGGTCAGCCATACCGGTCATCTCCAAAACCTCTTCTATTCTTTTTCCGGACACCCCGGGGATGAGGTTGGCCATTAAATGGAGGTTCTCCCTCCCGGAAAGATAATCATAAAAACTCGGTGATTCCACTACCGCCCCCACACCGCTTACTGCCAGGTTCAAATGGGTTTTTATATCGTAACCATTTAGCATAGCACTGCCCTGAGTAGGATGTATTAACCCCAGCAACATGCGGATGGTGGTAGTTTTGCCTGAACCGTTTGGCCCCAGAAAACCGTACACATCCCCCTTTTTGACCTGCAAAGAAAGACTACTTACCACTTTTTTTTCACCAAAGCTTTTGCCCAGGTTGCTTGTTTCAATAATCAGGTTTTTGCTCATAGCTTCTCCTTAAAAAATGTTCTTTTGTTTGCCTATTACTATATCATATTAAAAACAATAGTAGCAATACTGCCGACAAAAGCAATGAGGCTTAACAATAAACCCTGCTTTGTATTGCCGGAAGACTTTCTGGCAAAAAAGTACGCACCGATTATTACCAGTGGTCCCATTAATACAAAAATTGCGAAACCCCCTATCTTATTATTGTATACTTTTCGTTTTTTTGCAAAATTATTTAATGCTCATAGAATTTCCCACACCTAAAATCTGCACTAACGGCAAATCCATGGTCATCAGGAGCTCTAAAATTTGTTCCATACTACCTCCGGCAGTAACAGGAATAAAAAATGCCAATGGCAGCACGCAGCCGCTTTAACGAAGTGCCCTGGAAGGTATTTTCCTTCAAAGATAGTCACTATTAGTTCCTATTTAACTTTTACAATTATTTTAACGTGGCCGGACTATATTGGGACCTGACAAAGGTTAGGGTTCAAAAAACAAACTTTTAAACAAACTATAAGGGACCGGTTGGTTGGTAGTAGCTCCCTGCCCGGCCAACCTGATATACAAAGATTTATAAATAATTATGTTGGACCACTTCGAAAAAATCCTGCACCTGGGTCCGATAAATAATGCTAAATTAGTCTTCCCAAAAACTGAAAACTCCCCAAGATACAGAGAGTTAGACTGCTGCTAAATGGGGAGTTTTCTATTGCTTAATTTGCTGTAAACCTATCCAATAAATCTTGCATCAGCTATTTAACCTTAAAATATGTCTCAAAACCATTATTTACAATAACAGCATTGCCCGGAACCTGTGTTAGTATCAGAAAAGCATTTAATGTATCTACCGAAGAAGCAGTGGCGTTGAGGAATACAAGAAACACAAGAAAACCGCCGAGTAAGCCGGAAAGCCCTGGTATTATAGGTAAGATCACAGATAAAGCCAAAAACGGCCCCAGGCTGATCAATAGAAAACGTCCTTTGTTCATCTTTTCAGGCATTTGTATTCATCTCACCTATCTTAATATCTTCGTATTTTTTAAGAATCGTCTCCCCCATTTCAGACATTTTAATTTTCCTTTTCCAAAAACCACCTTCAATAAGATAGTTTTCGCGGATAAGTTTGGCCAGCAAAGTTGATAGTTTTAATGAAGTTAACTCCTCGTTTTTAACCAGGTTCACAAGCATGCCAGGGTCCCCCTTTATCACTCTCAATACACCCAGGCTCTCTTCAGTCAGGTTATCTTCAGCTAACTGTCTCTTTTCATCACTCATTTCAGGTAACATATCCAGCCCCATTTCACTTACGGAAAAAGTATAGAAGCCCGATCCAAATAAGGCATCCCGCTCAATAAGACCCCCTAAATCCAGTTTTTCTATAACCTGGTTTAAGTCAGCAGTATCTTTACCTGTCAAGTCTGATAGCTCAGACATATTATTATACCCCTGGAATATAAACTCCAGCACTACCAGGTCATCTTCTTTTAAATCCACTTCTTTGCGATTACCTTTTACAGGTGTTTTACTCCAGGTTTTTTCTCCATAGTAATGCGGCTTCGTAAAATATGTTAAAACAAGGGCAAGGCTTGTCCCAATTATAAATCCTGCTATGCCCACATGCATGTATTTATCTATGCTGAAAAAACCCATCAGGTCAGTTATAGTTAATATAAACATCACTGTAATGCTGGCTATTGCTGACCAAAATGCTGCCGGGGCGGTAAAGCGCCTCCACAGCACACCCAGCAAGACAAGAATTGCTGGCGGCCCCAACCAGGCATTAGCAAAAGCAAAGAGGACCATGGGCCCTCCGGGATAAAAACACAAAAGCCAGACCAGTATCCCCAGTAGCAGCAATATTATCCTGGAGTGAATTAATAATTGCTTTTGTGTTGCTTCAGGTTTAATTCTTCTCTGGTAAATATCCCGTACTGCTACAGAAGTTGCTCCCATGTGGGCAGTTGTAGCCGTGGAAATTCCCGCCGTCAAAGGTACCAGCAGCAATATTGAAGCAATGAAAATGGGCACCTGTCTTAAAATAAGCCCGTAAGCAGTAGTAGCCTCAAAATAATCTGCTGCCCCAAGTAAATCTGGAAAGGCTGCCCGGGCATAAACCCCTACTAACACCAGGGGAATATAAAATACTACAGCTATGAAAATTCCTGCCCAGATAAAAGAGTTCCTGGCAGCTTTTTCACTGCGGCATGAAGCACTTCGAAGCCAGTAATAATTGTTACCCCATACCAGAAAGGCAGCAAAAAGGAACAGGGAAGTTAAAATGCTGGGAAACCTCAGGCTAAAAATCGGTATGGTGCCATCTACCCCTGATGTCCAGGCCTCAGGCCAGCGGGTTAATAACCAGTTAAAATCTCCAAAGGAGGTAAATAAGGCATAAATAATCAGTGGGACTGCTACCAGGCCTAAAACAAGCTGTACAAAGTCAGTAAATGTAACAGCCCAAAGCCCTCCTGCATAAGAAAAAAGCAGAAAAACAAAAAAAATAGCGGATACGGTTACAATCAGGGGCAGTTCAATAAAACCCGTGAGAACTACGGCTATAGAAACTACATTGTTGGCCATAATTCCAGTTAATCCTATGATAGTGCCTATAGTTACTATAAACCGGACATTACTGTTGTAACGCATTTCCAACCACTCTGGAAGAGTTTGGGCTCCACATCGGCGAATAAATGTGGTAAAGAAAACTCCATATAGACTTAATCCTCCAATA
>CAYYWR010000248.1:0-3209 GCA_964474145.1 uncultured Syntrophomonadaceae bacterium | reverse complement strand
TCCTCGCTAAAGTAGAACTGAACTTTCAAAGGTTGGCTTCCTTTATTGCTTCTAACTTGCCCCAGGAGTTGGAGAGGGCCAGGACCTTTAGCAGTGATTTTTATCTTTATGCCCGGGAAAATCCCGTCATTATCGAATTCATCCTGCGAAAAACAGCTCACATTGTCGTCTTTTTTATTATTACACTTGCTATGTTCCTTTTACTGCGGGAATATACACGGAAGCCTTATCTAGCAATTATCGGGGCCCTGCTTTTGGGAAGTGCTGTGGCCTTCTTGGATGAATACCATCAGTCCATGGTGGATGGCCGGCACGGCACCCTCGTGGACGTATTTATTAACATGGTGGGGATATTCCTGGCGGGAGTATTACTGGTGCTTTCCCACTTTCTAACCAGTAGTTGGCGACGGTGAAATGCTCTAGCTGCAAGGTCCAGCCACAGGGACGTTTCTCCTGTTTTCTTGGAGGCACATGGGGACTTTTCTCCTGTCTCCTGCAAAAGAACCGTCCCCCGTCCCCCCGAACCGTCCCCCGTCCCCCCTGTTCCCAGGAACATTTAAAAGCAGTGTTTGCCTTTGCTTAACCTGCTCAACCCAGCCTTGACCCTTGTCGTACAATGTAATACAATTACAGTAAAGCATTCCCCGGCTCATTCCCTGGCTGATTCAATTGAAAAAGAGATATAAGCAAAAGAGATATAAGCAAAAGAAATATAAGCAGTAGTTTAGAAATTTAGAAATCGAGGTATCTTAATGAAGGAAACAAGTAATATGAAGGGACCAAGCAAAATGAAGGAAACAATAATACTAACCGGCGCTGCCGGCTTTATAGGTTTTTACCAGTCTATCCTGTTACTGAATAAAGGCTACCGGGTAATAGGAGTAGACAATCTAAACGATTATTATTCTACAAAACTCAAGGAAGACCGCCTTGCCCTGCTGCAGGAGTACAGTAACTTCATGTTTTATAAAGTGGACCTGAAGGACAAGCCACCGGTGGACAATATATTTGCAGAGCACAAACCTGCATATGTGGTACACCTGGCTGCCCAGGCGGGGGTGCGCTATTCCATAGAAAACCCTTATGCTTATATAGATGCTAACATCACCGGCTTCATGAATATCCTGGAAGCCTGCCGCAACCACCCCGTGAAGCACTTGATCTTTGCCTCCTCCAGCTCTGTCTACGGCGGCAATAAAGTGGCACCCTTTGCCACCGGCCATAACGTGGACCACCCGGTGAGCCTTTATGCCGCCACCAAGAAGTCCAATGAGCTTATGGCCCATACCTACAGCCATCTATATGGCATTCCCACAACAGGACTCAGGTTTTTTACCGTATATGGTCCCTGGGGAAGGCCAGATATGGCTTATTTTTCATTCACTAAAGATATTATTGAAGGTAATCCCATTAAGGTCTTCAACCATGGAAAGATGGAAAGGGACTTCACCTATATAGATGATATTGTTGAAGGGGTTTACAGGCTGATATTTTTAATTCCGGAGGCTAATAACAATTGGGATGAAAGCAAAGATGATATAAGCACCAGCTTTGCGCCCTACAAGATTTATAACATTGGAAACAACCAGCCGGTTCAGTTAATGAAATTTATTTCTGTGCTGGAAGAAAAAATAGGCAAGGAAGCAGAAAAGGTTTATATGGATATGCAGCCCGGGGATGTTTTAAGGACCTGTGCGGATGTGTCTGATCTGGAAAGAGATATAGATTTTAAACCTGATACCAGCATAGAAGAAGGACTGGAAAAGTTCGTAAACTGGTATAAGGACTATTATATAGTTAAATTTTAAAGGGGGAGATATTTAGATGAAAATTACCATAGCGGGAACAGGTTATGTAGGCTTATCCAATGCGGTACTCCTGGCCCAGCATAACGAAGTAACAGCCCTGGATATTATCCAGGAAAAGGTAGAAATGATTAACAATAAGAAGTCTCCCATTGTAGATGATGAAATTCAGGACTTTTTATCAAACAATGACCTGAACCTGGTGGCAACCACAGATAATTATAAAGCTTACAAGGATGCTGAATATGTTGTCATTGCCACGCCCACAGATTATGACCCGGATAAAAACTATTTCAACACCAGAACCGTGGAAGCGGTTATTGCCAGTGTTTTATCCATTAACCCCGAGGCCATAATGATTATCAAGTCAACGGTGCCGGTAGGGTACACAAAAGATGTAAGTGAAAAGTTTGAAACAGAAAACATTATATTCTCACCGGAGTTTTTAAGGGAAGGCAAAGCCCTGCATGACAACTTATACCCCTCCAGGATTATCGTGGGGGAACAATCCGATAGAGCCACCAGTTACGCCAACCTTCTGGTGCAGGGAGCTGCTAAAGAAAACATTCCAGTGTTATTTACCAATTCAACAGAAGCAGAAGCCATTAAGTTATTTGCCAATACCTACCTGGCCATGAGAGTGTCTTTTTTCAATGAACTGGACTCCTATGCAGAGGTCAGGGGGCTGAGCACCCAGCAAATTATAGAGGGTGTGTGCCTGGACCCCCGCATAGGTGAGCATTATAACAATCCTTCCTTTGGTTACGGCGGCTACTGTCTTCCCAAGGATACCAAGCAGCTGCTGGCCAATTACGAAGATGTGCCCAATAATATTATGGGAGCCATTGTGGATGCCAATAGAACCAGAAAGGACCATATTGCAGATAGGATTTTGGCTGCAAAGCCCAAGATAGTAGGCATTTACAGGCTTACCATGAAGACGGATTCCGATAATTTCAGACAGTCAGCCATTCAAGGGGTTATGAAGCGTATCAAAGCCAAGGGTATTGAGGTTGTGGTGTACGAGCCGGTCCTGGAGGAAGACTATTTCTTTAACTCCAGGGTAATTAAAGATTTTGATGAGTTTAAACAGATATCAGACGTCATCGTGGCCAACAGGCTCTCTGATGAGATCAGGGATGTTGAGGATAAGGTGTATACCCGGGATCTCTTCAGCAGGGATTAGGACAAGACACGGCTAACATCAGCTTCCTTTACACCTCTAATAGCCAAAGGTAAAAATAACGGGATGTTAAATTGACAGAACTTGATAGTAGTTTGAGCAGAAATCATATAATAATTGATATTGATAATGAGGAGTACTTGAATTACGGAGAAAAAAACTACGATAAGGCCCGGTGAAGCCACCATAACAGCTTTGGTAGAAGGCAGAACAGCGACCTG
>CAYYWR010000247.1:0-3225 GCA_964474145.1 uncultured Syntrophomonadaceae bacterium | reverse complement strand
GTAAAGAGCAACAGGAAATTCTCCCGGCTCATGAATAAAGCTTTCCGGAAGAGATTTCTCCAGCGAATTAATCAAGTATAAAGGCGTCCAACCGTACTCATTTAAAAGATATTTATCTTCCTCTTTTATTTTTTTGCCAACATCTACCTCACCCAAGTTTTCTTCAGCTGAACAACCGGCTAAAACTAACAGACATGAAGCCATAATCAAGAACTTAATAAAAAGCACTTTAATCCTGGAAGTCATCTCAACTCTCCTTTTTTCTATTAATATTTACATTAAATCTTACGATACCTTCAGCTTAATCACATCTCCCGAATCAAGATGCTAATTCCCACTTAATTAATTATACTACACTTAATAGCAGTTATCACTAACTGGGGATAACTTTTCTGGTGGGATAGGCCTGTTTAATTTTTTTGAAGGAAATCTTAATACTAAAGAGGAATATGTAAATTGATGTAGAATAAATAGTATTAGTCAGTACCGTTAACGCAGGAAGGTCTTTTCTTTAATATTAAGAAGGATTTAGGGGGCATGAAATTATTTTTTATTTATTAATTAAATACTCTGGCAATTCCCAATAAATAAAATTAAAATGGATATAAAAGGGAAGCGCTTTTTTTCGGGATTACTGCCCTAAAAGGGTAAGTCTGGGTTGTGCAGGAGAATTGATATTTAGAAAAAGAATTCTATGCAGCATCCAGGAAGCTGTGAAAGTTATTCATTACCGTGAAGCTGGAGCAGCACCCGTTTTATTACCAGGGGAGAAGGCAAGAGTGGTAGAGGAAGCTTGCCTTAAGGAAGGTGATGAAGCGATATTGCCGGCGGAGGAAATGACAGGCCATCTTTAAGAGGTATTTTTCAAGGGATGGTTTGTGCATATTTTTGCTCCCTGCTGAAACTGCCAGGCTAATGGTTGGCAGTTATTAAAGGAAAGCTTATCCTGGAAGAATCCCGGAATTAAATGGTTTGTTCTGTATGCCATTAAAAATACCTCCGCTGTTGTATGCCGGAGGTATTTTTTACTTTTCCAGGGTGAAAAAAGCAAGAGTAACAAGAGGAATAAGTGGTTTTCCAGAGGGGTCCAAACAAATTTATGAGGAGGTTTATAAATGAATAAAAAAGCTATTATATTTTTACTGGTAGCGTCGTTGGCTGTGGTCCTGCTGTTTACCGGCTGCGGAGAGCAGGATGATGTTATAGAACTGCATTTTGCAACGTTTTGGCCAGGAACAGATTTCCAGGTTGCAGAAGGACATCAGGCCTGGATAGATGAGATAGAAGAACGTACCGATGGCAGGGTAAGATTTGTAATGTATTCTGGAGAGTCCCTGCTGGGCGCCAGAGAGATATATGAGGGCATAGTTGCCGGTAGCGCTGACCTGGGAACAACCTGTCCCTCTTATACCCCGGGCATATTTCCGGTAACCGAGGCCTTTGAGCTAACAGGAATGCAAAACCCTAATGCCCTGGCTGCTTCCATGACTGTCAATGAGGGATACCATGTGTTAAAGGATAAAGGTTTGATGGAGGAATATGATGACGTAAAGGTTTTATTCTTCTGGGCTACCGGTCCTGGTGACGTAATGACTACGAGACCTGTAGAGACTATTGAAGACATTGAAGGAATGGAGATGAGGGTAGTAGGAGGAACGGTGCCGCCCATGGAGGCCCTGGGGGTTACTCCGGTTTCCATGCCCATGTCTGAATCTTATATTGCTTTGGATTCCGGTATAGTTGAGGGAATTCTGGCCCCTACAGATACCCTTAAAGGATTCAGCCTGGCTGAAGTGGTAGATTATGTTACGGAAACTCCCTTTCTTTATAATATAGTTTTCATGAAGGTAATGAACCTGGAAAAATGGAATTCCTTACCCCCTGATATCCAGGAGATCTTTGAAGAGGTCAACCAGGAATACGTTGAAAAATATGGCAAGCTGAGAGCAGACCATACCAGGGAAGGGCTGGAGTACGGAAAAGAGGAGCACGGGATAGAAGTTATAACACTTTCCCCTGAAGAAGAATCAATATGGCATGAAAAAATTGCTGAAGTGGTAGAGGAATGGATTGAAAAGACGGATAATGCAGGCTTGCCGGGAAGAGAAATATTAGATACAGTGCGGGAACTGGATGAAAAGTTTGCCGATGAGTACGGTGACTATTAAACAAATTTAACTAGCAAGATTTGCATAGTTTAAATGACCAGGAGGCAGGTAATATGGAAGGTCTAGAAAAACTTGTTCGCAAGCTAACCTGGCGAACATCCCAATTAGGCCAGGTTGCCCTTGCAGGAGCAACATTTGTTATTGTAGCAAACATTATTATGAGGGAGGTATGGAAGCCCCTTCCGGGCACAGTAGAAGTAGCTGAAATACTGGGAGCCATACTGTTATCTCTGGGGGTAGCTTACTGTGCTTTTATGAAAGGCCACATCGCTGTAGGTGTTCTGGTAGATAAGCTATCCAGGCGAAAGGAAGCAGTTGTAGAGTTTATTGTTAACTTGATTTCTCTCCTGTTTACCAGCTTACTGGCCGGGGAAACTTTCGTTTATGCCACCAGGATGATGGGGAGAGGATATACCACTGCTCATCTCAGGTTACCCCTGCATCCAGTTATATACCTGGTTGGTTTTGGTTTTGTTATGCTGGCTTTGGTCCTGCTAAAAGATGTAATAAACTCAGCACTAATCATTTTGTATAAAGAAGGAAGTGAATCTAAATGAGCCCGATACAGGTTGGCCTTGTATCAGTTATAGTTGTTTTCATTCTCCTTTTTGCACGAATGCCTGTAGCGTATGTTATGGTTGTGGTGGGTATGAGCGGTTATGCTTACCTGACTTCTCCCAAGGCAGCCCTATCTGTATCAGCTTCGGCTATGTATAACACCTTTGCATCTTATTCCTTAATTGTGATACCCCTTTTTGTCTGGATGGGTTATATAGCATTTCATTCCGGTATAAGCAGGAGGATTTATGATGCTACCTACAAAGTTATGGGTTCCCTGCCGGCGGGTCTGGCTTTAGCTACCATTGGAGCCTGCACTGCCTTTGGAGCTATTTGCGGCTCGACTACAGCTACAGCTGCTACCATGAGCGCGGTAGCCTTACCTGAAATGAAAAGATATAGCTATAGTTCATCTTTATCTACGGCAACAGTTGCATCTGCTGCTATATTAGGGGTCATGATACCACCCAGTGTAATTTTTATCCTTTACGGAATATCT
>CAYYWR010000246.1:0-3234 GCA_964474145.1 uncultured Syntrophomonadaceae bacterium | reverse complement strand
GTTCTGGCAGCACGGACCCTGCAGTCGGCGAGCACACATACGAAGAAGGCACGGAGGTGACATTGGAGGCAGACCCGGATACGCGCTACCAATTTGCTGGCTGGAGTAGTTCCGACGGAGGTAGCTTTGAAGATAAGAACAGCTCCAGAACGACCTTTATTATGCCTGCCAAGAACACTGTTGTGATTGCCAGATTCGATTATGTTTCTCGTTCCGGCAGAGAGACACATAGGGAAAGAGAAATAGACACGGTTACAGATACTGAAGAGGAAAAAGATGAAAAAGATGAAGAAGATGAGGAAGAGGAAAAAGACATACTGGTTTCTATTACTGTTCCCCCTGAACTACTTGATGAAAGCAGCGTGGTTGTACCTTATTATATTTCAGAAGGGGAGAAGCACGTCGTCAAAAACAGCATCGTTATTGACGGTGAACTAGTATTTCTTGCCCCGGAAACCGGAGAATTCGGATATGAAGTGAACAAAAAAGAGTTTTCAGATTTACCTGGGCATTGGGCCGAAGAATACATCCAGTTTGCATTGGCAAGAAATTTGTTTATTGGTGTTGGCGATGACATTTTTGATCCTGATGGCCAGATAACTCGCGCCATGTTTGTGACAGTAATTGCACGGTTGGAAGGAGTTGATCTCTCCAAAGATAGAAGCTCCCCCTTCACGGATATAAAAGAAGAAAGCTGGTATGAGGCTGCTGCAGCTTGGGCACAGGAGACTGGAGTCGTAACCGGAATCAGCAAAACAGAATTTGCTCCCCATATGGCAATTACCAGGGAACAGATGGCAGCAATTCTCCATAACTACATTACTTACAAAGGATATGAACTAGAAGCTTTGGTGGAGGACCCGGTGTCATTTGACGATAATGAGTATATTAGCTTATGGGCCAGGGACGCCGTATTAAATATGCAGGCCCTTGGAATTATCCAGGGGAAACCTGGAGACACCTTTGATCCGCAAGGTTTTTCCACCAGGGCTGAAGGATGTGCTGTCTTTAAGAGACTGATAAAAGTCATTTTGCAGCACCAGCATCAGCATCAGCAGCAGTAGTAGTAAATTAAGGATGCTGTTGGTTGTAAAAGTTGACCCAAAACGACGCAGATTGGAGGGTTAAGGGTGATTAGTATAAATGGTATAAAAAAAGTATTTGTTTTAGTTTTAGCTTTAGCCTGCATAATGTCCTTTTGCTGGACTCCCGTTTCGGCTGTAGAGTTACCCTTTAAAGGTGAGATTCTTGAATATATTCAGGCAAAAGGAAATAATCTAGCAGTTGGAGAAAATATAAAAATTGCTTTAATTGATTCTGGAATTCAGGAAGACAATCCCTTTATCGACGAAGAAAGGATACTGGAAGGGAAAAACTATGTGTTTGATGATGGTGGTACTGATGACCTGATTGGTCATGGTACTGCCATTGCGGGCATTATTTTGAGGAAGACATTTGAAACCATAGATACCACACTGACTGCAGAGAATGTAAGTGTAATTCCCCTGGTATGCTTTTCCAGATATCCTTCGGGTGTTCCAATGAATAGTGGGATAAGTGGCCTTTCTGAAGCCATCCATGATGCTGTAGATGAGTTTGGCTGCAGGATTATAAATATCAGTGCAGGAATTGACCGTAAAGACAAGCAGCTAATGGAAGCCATTAAGTATGCAGAAAAAAAGGGGGCTATTGTTATTTCGGCCGTGGGCAACGATAACCAGAACATGCCCGAAAGAGTTTTTTATCCCGCAGCATTTGAAACGGTTGTTGGGGTGGGATCAGTAAATAACTTGGGAGAACTCTCAGCGTTTTCGCAGAGAAACTCCTCTGTAATGGTTACGGCCCGGGGAGAAAATATGGAAGTCCTTTCCCTGGACAGACTGGAGCCCTTCACAACGGTTAACGGCACATCCTATGCAGCTGCTGGTGTTACTGCCTTTACCTCCCTTTTACTATCTGCCCGTCCGGAAACAACCCCGGAAGAATTTCGTGAAATGCTTATCGGGCAGGACCTTATCCAGTGGCATTAGCAAGACACATGCAAAAGACACACCATAAACTGTTGTGAGAAACCTTAAAAAAAGGAGAAATCGTGAGAAGCTGGCCAATAACAGCCAGTTCCACAATCAGAGATCAGGATTAAGATATTAAAGAAAAAAGGGGATGGGCTTTGACTTAGAAAAGCTCATCCCCTTTGCTTTTAATTTACCGACTACAAAAGTAAAGGGCAAGAGTGTTTTTGCATCCAGCCTTTGACCCCCTATATTTTCTACCCCGGTAGTAACTTTTTATGTAATACTGCCTGTCTCATCCATATTATAGCAGTGATACTATGGTTAAAGTTATTTAATTTTTACAATATGGAGCAATCTCCCGGGCATTCCTATTTCAAGCGTCATTTCAAGCGTTTCGGGGTTAACACTCGGGGTAAAACAGGGGTCAAAACAAATGCTTCCAGTCCCGTCTACTATATAGAATCCGAATAACCGTAACGGTTTTATCTTTTTCAGATATCATATAAAACACGATATAATTCTCCACAATTAGCTTGCGAATCCCCTGCGCGGCAAGACGTTCATCCGCTACCAAAGCATGACGGGTCGGCAGTTTCTCCAGACTTATCACGGCCTCTTTAATTTTGCCCACCAGCTTTTTCGCTATGATAGGCTCAAGCAGTTCATTGGAAATGTATTGGACAATCGCCTGTAAGTCGTCCACCGCAGGCTCAGTCATCAAAACCTTGTATTGTTTCATTCCGGCAATCCGTTTTGGATTTTTTCAAACACACTATCTGCGGGGACAACTCTGTGGTTTTTTTCAGCTGTCATTCCTTCATCCAGCAGCTTATACAGTTCAAATTTGCCCACAAGCTTTTCATAGGTGTCAATGCTCATGACAGCTAAATCCCCTTTCCCATTTTTGGTAATATAAACAGGCTCGGAATACTTGTGGCAAAACTCCGAAATCTCGTGGTACTTATTTCTCAAATCAGAGCTTGGTCTGATGTTTGGCATATTACGCACCTCCAGCAATGTTGTATGCATATCCTATCAAAATATCGATAGGATGTCAAGGAAAGGAGGGGGTCAGGCTTGAATAATTCCCTTATTATGCTCAGGCTTTTTATATCTGTCTCTTAAATACTTAAATAAGGGAATTATTCAAGCCCGACCCCTTGCAAAAAAAAGTTTTATTCAGGCTTGACACCATAAATTAAATCTGTTATTATTATGT
>CAYYWR010000245.1:0-3267 GCA_964474145.1 uncultured Syntrophomonadaceae bacterium | reverse complement strand
AGGCCTTTGAAGAGAAGGAAGAAAAGAAAGATATTAACACCTTTGAAGAAAAGTTAGAGGAGGAGTTTAAAAACCTCCAGGAAGAGAAGGATGAATTAATATCGCGGTTACAGAGGCTTCAGGCTGATTTTGATAATTATCGTAAAAGGGCAAGGGCGGAAAGAATTGAATCAGCAGGTTATGCAACAGCAGAGCTGGTAAAGGCGCTCCTTCCCGTGATAGATAATTTTGAAAGGGCGGTTAACTCTGTGGAAGAAGAGGAAGGTTTTGTTTCCGGTGTTAAGATGATTTATAAGCAGCTTAAGGAAACCTTAGAGAAGGAAGGGTTAGAGCCTATAGAAGCCCAGGGCGAGACCTTTGACCCTCACCTTCATGAAGCGGTTATGCAAGTGGATAGCCCAGAGCATCAGGAAAATATAGTTGTGGAAGAGCTCCAGAAGGGCTATAAATTCAAGGGAAAATTATTAAGGCCCAGCATGGTAAAGGTTGCAAAATAATCAAAACAGAATTTTTAAAGGAGGGGTTTTAAATGAGTAAAATTATTGGTATTGATCTAGGAACAACTAACTCTGTTGTATCGGTTATGGAAGGCGGAGAGCCTAAAATTATTCCCAATGCCGAGGGAGAACGTCTTACTCCTTCAATAATCGCATTCACCAAGACGGGTGAACGGTTGGCGGGTCAGGTTGCCAAGCGACAGGCTATTACCAATCCGGAAAAAACTGTATTGTCTGTTAAAAGGCAGATGGGCACAAACTATACGGTAAACATTGAGGATAAGGAGTATACTCCCCAGGAGATTTCATCTATGGTTTTACAAAAGCTAAAGCAGGATGCGGAAAGCTACCTGGGGGAAAAAGTAGAAAAGGCAGTTATTACGGTGCCTGCTTATTTTTCCGACAGTCAGAGGCAGGCAACCAAGGACGCCGGTAAGATTGCCGGGTTAGAAGTATTGAGAATAGTAAACGAGCCAACGGCAGCAGCCCTGGCTTATGGCCTGGACAAAGAAGAAGAACAGACTGTCCTGGTCTTTGACCTGGGTGGGGGTACCTTTGATGTTTCTATATTAGAACTGGGAGATGGCGTTTTCGAGGTTAAGGCCACCAGTGGTAATAATAAGCTGGGGGGAGATGATTTTGACGAAAGAATCGTTAATTACCTGGCTGAAGAGTTTAAAAAGGACTACGGTATTGATTTAAGGGAAGATAAAATGGCTCTGCAGAGGCTTAAGGAAGCTGCAGAAAAAGCCAAGGTTGAGCTATCCAGTGTAACTACTACCAATGTAAACTTACCCTTTATTACTGCTACCCAGGAAGGTCCAAAGCACATGGACTATACTATAAGTAAGGCCAAATTTGAAGAATTGACCAGTGACTTGATAGAGCAAACCATGGGTCCAACCCGACAGGCCCTTTCCGATGCAGGCCTGGATGGAAACAAGATAAACAAAATAATTCTGGTGGGTGGTTCCACCCGTATCCCAGCTGTTCAAAAGGCAATTAAAGATTTGCTGGGCAAAGAACCCAGCAAGGGTGTTAATCCCGATGAAGTTGTGGCCATGGGTGCAGCTATTCAGGCAGGAATTCTGGGGGGCGATGTAAAAGACGTATTGCTCCTGGACGTAACGCCCCTTTCCCTGGGGATTGAAACTCTAGGTGGAGTTTTCACCCAGCTTATTGAAAGGAATACTACCATCCCCACCTCTAAAAAGCAGACTTTTTCTACGGCTGCAGATAATCAGACCAGCGTAGAAATACATGTTCTGCAGGGTGAAAGGCCTATGGCAGCAGATAATAAGACCCTGGGAAGGTTTATTCTGGACGGTATCCCTCCAGCGCCCCGGGGAGTTCCTCAAATTGAGGTAAGTTTTGATATAGATGCCAACGGTATTGTAAACGTTTCAGCTAAAGATTTAGGTACCGGGAAAGAGCAGAGTATCACCATCAAGGCTACTACCGGCCTGTCTGATGAAGAGATTGATAAAATGGTAAAGGATGCAGAAAAACTGGCTGAAGAAGACCAGAAACGTAAAGAACTGGTTGAGGCAAAGAATAATGCTGATTCTGTAATATATAATACTGAAAAAACGTTAAAAGAGCTGGAAGAACAGGTGTCCCAGGAGGAGCGGGATGAAATAGAGCAATCTATCCAAAAGGTAAAAGAAGCAGTTGAAAGTGATGAAACCCAGACTATTAATGAAGCTGTAGAAGAACTCACCAAGCACCTCCACAACATGTCTACCAAAATGTATGAAAAGGCACAGCAGGAGCAGGAGGCAGCGGCCGGTGAAGGTGCTTCCCAGGCCGGCCAGGGAGCAGGTTCAGGTGAAGAGGATAATGTGGTGGATGCCGAGTATCAGGAAGTAGATGAGGACAGCGAGGACAATAAGTAAAGCGAGGGGTTAATATATGACTAAGCGGGATTATTATGAAGTTCTTGGAGTAGACAAAAATGCCTCCCCTGAGGAAATAAAAAAAGTATACCGAAAACTGGCCCGAAAATATCACCCCGATGTTAACACCGGTGATCAAGATGCAGCGGAAAAGTTTAAAGAAGTTAAAGAAGCATACGATGTTTTAAGTGACCCTCAAAAACGTTCTCAATATGATCAGTTTGGCCATGCTGCCACAGAAGGCTTTGCCGGCGGAGGCCATGGTTTTGGGGATTTTGGTTTTGGCGATTTTGAAGATATATTTGAAAGCTTTTTTGGGGGAGGCTCTCGTTCCCGCCGGTCAGGCGGACCCCAGCGGGGCTCAGACCTTCGCTATGACCTGGAAATAGATTTTGAAGAGGCGGCCTTTGGTAAGACAATTAACGTTGAAATCCCCAGGATGGAAAAATGCGGAAAGTGTCAGGGGAGTGGAGCCGAGCCCGGCACTTCCCAGGAAACCTGCCCACATTGTAAGGGTGCAGGGGAGGTTCGCTATACCCAGAGTACAGCCTTTGGCCGGTTTATTAATGTAAAAGCTTGCAACCAGTGCCAGGGAGAAGGAACAATTAACCCTAATCCCTGCAATGAGTGTAATGGGCAGGGACGAATCAGGCAAACTAGAGAAATTGAAATTAAAATACCCGCCGGGGTGGAGCATGGTTCCAGGCTAAGGGTATCAGGCGAAGGAGAGTCAGGTGTAAAGGGCGGCCCACCAGGAGACCTGTACGTTATTATCGGTGTGCGTCCCCACGAACTATTCCAGCGGCGGGGGGAGGATGTTTACTGTGAAATCCCCATAAGTTTTGTTAAGGCGGTGCTGGGGGGAGAAATAACAG
>CAYYWR010000244.1:0-3274 GCA_964474145.1 uncultured Syntrophomonadaceae bacterium | reverse complement strand
CTAACCTTTCTTTGGGGATCAGCCGGGCTTTCCAGGACATAAACTCCCCTTCTAACCTCCTGCTGCAGCCAGGCCAGACCCCTGGTTTCCTGCTCTTCTAACCAGTCCACCATCCGGTCTTTCTTAAAAGAAGCTGACCCCTTCACTTCTAAAGGTGAATCCTCCAACAGGCCCTCCTCCTCCCCGGTCAATACAACCATCCTGGGAAACACCATTTCCCAACCGGGCTGGCTTAATTTATTATATGTATCCTTCATGGTTATATCCTTAACAACTCCCCTTTCAAGCAAGGTAGATTCCAGCAGGTCAGAAATAGCCCTGCCACATATTCTTTCCTGGGGAAGGGAAGCTTCCATGGCTTTTCCCAGGTCTCCCTCTACCACTATAGGGTGGGAGGTTAGGCGAAACTGCCTTTCCCTATCAATAAAATCCAGAACAGGCCGGAGGCCCTCCCGGGCCAGTTCCTCAGAAAAAAGAAATGCTGCGTTATGGGTATAATCTATTACCTTATTAGTTTTGGAATGGAGCTTTTGCCTGGCTTCATATGCAGTCCGCCCGGTAGCGGACAGCACTACACACCTGCCCCCTTCATTGTTGCCTTCAATTCCTCTTTCACCTTCCTGCCCCGTATCAACTATGCGAACCGTCACTCTCAAGTCATCTGTCCCTTCATGCCGGTCAAAACCTGTGACTATAACCAGGGCCAAATCCTCCGGTTCCCGCCGGTTCCAGCATCCAGGAGAAATAACCACAAGCAAGACAAGTAACAGGGCAACTATTTTCCTCCTCAATTATTCTCCCCCGTTTCCTCCTGCCCTTCCTGCAGGTTTTGTCCTAAAGCTTTACGAAACAGATAAGCCCCCCATAAAAGAACATAGGGAAAGAGAATTAAAAATAAGCCATAGGGAGCAAAAACGTGCTGGAGATATAAATTTCTGAATTCAAACATATCCAGGGAATTATGTAAACTCAAAACCACCCATATTATCCCCATGGGTGCCAGTATATGTCTGTAGTCTTTTAAACTAAACAGCCGGGCTACCCCCTGGCCTCCACAGTAAATAAATGTAGATAGTGCCACAAAAAGGGATAGGCCCCAGGAAACAACTAGAAATATTTCTATTCTCTCCAAAAAATCCGTAACCTTTACAGCCCGGATGGCCTTAAACATGGGAAACACAGAATGGAAGCCTACCTCCGGACCTAAAACAGCCACTGTTAAAAAAGCAGATATAATCAGAGCCATGGAAGCTCCGGCTACTGCCCATAAAGCTGTAGGCAAAGCCTTCCGGGGCTGGTTTAAACTGGGCACCAGAATGCCCAGCACCAACAGGTAAGAAGTATAGGCAACAGGGTTGTATGCTCCCTCCAGAACCAACCCTATGCCCCGGGATAACACTGGCTGCAGGTTAAGAAAGTCAAATTCAAATAAAAGAGTGAAATAAGTAACAGCCAGCATGGCCATGAGCAGGGGAAAGTAGAGGTCTGCCAGGCGCCCGATAACCTCTATACCGGCATAAGCTGCTGCCACAGCAGAAAACACAATTACTCCGATAACAAAAGCCAGGGGGGTTTCCGTAAGAAAACCGCCTGTAATCACCTCGGCGTATATCCGCATCTCCAGGGAAGCCATGTGCAAAAAAGACCATAATATAATAAGGGAAACCAGGGCTCCCCCGGCCCTGCCCAGAAGCTGTCGGCTGTATTCTATTACTGTCTGCCGGGGGAAACAAGCGCCTAAACTTGTTATTAAAACAACCAGTAAAGCTGTCCCAAAAAACACAAAAAGCCCTGAAGCCCAAGCATCCTGGCGGGCGGTGCCCGTGGTCAGCACCGGCAGTACGGATAATATTACCGTGGTACGCATGATAAAAACGATATATAATAACTGCCTGTTGGCAATTTTTTCAACTCTCATTCCTGGTCCTCCTCCCTGGTGGGAAGTATTTTAAGATAGCGGAGAGCCTGCCGCCGGCTCTGCCTTACCGGCTCCCTGAAACCGGTTAAACGAGGCCTGGTCTTCAAGTCCCAGGACCAGGAACGGACAATTTGATCCTTCATATCCCGCCAGATTAAAGGAGCCCCCGGGGCCATGTAGGGAACACCAAAGGAACGCAGGGAACACAGGTGGACTGATAACAAAAATATTCCCAACTGAAGCCCGAAAAGCCCCAAAGCACCTCCCAGGAATATAAACACAAAGCGGGTTATTCTCCCGGCAATACCTAAAGCAAAGTTGGGTATGGCAAAGGAGGCGATGGCTGTAAGGGCCACTACTATAACTACAGGGGGAGATACGATACCGGCGGCGATGGCCGCTTCCCCTAATACCAGGGCACCCACTATACTTATAGCGGGACCGATGGCTGCCGGCAAACGCACCCCCGCCTCCCGCAGCACCTCAAAAACACTTTCCATCAACAACAACTCTACTATTACTGGAAAGGGGACCCCCTCCCGGGCGCCCGCTATACTAACAAATAAAACAGTAGGAAACAGCTCCGGATGGTAATTAATAACAGCCACGAAAAATCCCGGGAGAAATATAGACATAATAAATGCTGAGTATCGCAGTATGCGTATAAAAGTACCGATAGGAGGCTTTTCATAATAATCCTCGGGAGCTTGCAGCATGTTAAAAATAGTAGTGGGGGCTAAAAGGACAAAGGGAGTGCCATCAGTAAAGACAGCTACCTGCCCCTCCAAAAGGGCTGCCTCCACCCGATCGGGACGCTCTGTGCGATTCATCAGGGGAAATACCGTGAAGGGAGTATCTTCAATAAAACCCTCTATTTCTCCGCTTTCTATAATTTTATCGGCATCAATTTTTTGAATCCGGTTGCGCATCTCCTCCAGAATACCCTCTCCCGCCAGTCCTTTAATGTACACCATGGACACCCGGGTCCTGGTCAGACTTCCCACCCGGAAACCCTCCACCCACAGCTGGGGAACCAGGATGCGGCGGCGAATCATTGACAGGTTGTCGTAGAGGTTTTCAATGAAGGACTCCCGGGGACCCCGAATAGATGTCTCCGCCTCCGACTCTATTATTTCCCGGGTTTTCCATCCCTTGGTATCTATCATAAGTGCCGTATCAACACCCTCAATGATAAGGGCAGTATCTCCGTAAAGCACGTAATCAAAAAGTTCGTCCAGCTGGTTTACTTTTACCGATTCCCTGGAAACTATAATTTTATCATTAATATAAGAAAGTAAAGCTTCTCCATCTCTGGGGAGCTCATTGTTTTTTGTCATATTTATTTTTGTCATATCT
>CAYYWR010000243.1:0-3277 GCA_964474145.1 uncultured Syntrophomonadaceae bacterium | reverse complement strand
TCTGGATGGAAAACCGGGGCTGAAAATTCTATTGTTAAATCAGGATATTCCCACTTTAACCAGATAAATTTTTTTAAAAATAACTTGACACTATAACGTAACCATGCAACAATATAATCAGGAGGTGGATTTCCGTGACCAGTAACTATCGAATAGGCGAACTGGCCCAAAAAGCAAACGTTAGCAAAAGAACCATACACTATTACATCAACAAGGGATTATTACCTCCCCCCACAGGCTCCGGCGTTGGCAGCTACTACGGAGATGAGCACCTGTATCGGATTTTACTAATCAAAAAACTAAAGGATAAGTACCTGCCCCTGGAAAAAATAAAAGAACTAATAGCCCACCTTTCCCAGGAAGAAATAGAAGAAAAGCTATATGCCCACTATACCATGGAGGGTGAAACCAAACATCTGGAAATAGAGCCGACAGAACTTCATTCAGACTTCATGCTCATGCCGGAGCACAAGCCAGAACCAGAAAAGGACAGCACAGAATACATCAAAGTATACTTGGGTTCAGGAATAGAACTTCACTACCCCAAAAAGCTGGAAAGAGAAAGACCCCACCTGATTAAAAGCATAATAACTTATACCAAAAAAATGATTAAAGAAGAATAAAAGAAAAATAAAAGAAGAATAAAAGAGGAGGAGTAAATTAATTATGTTAGTTCATAGCGACGGCAATCAGGCTGAAATACCCCTGAAACATGTAAAAATAAGCGGAAGCATATGCGGCTTCCACGGTGAGCTGAACATATCCCAGACCTATAAAAATCACACCCCTAAAAGCATAGAAGTCATATATACCTTCCCCCTGCCGGACAGCTCTACAGTAACCGGATTCACAGCCCATGCAGGTGACAGGACAATAAACTCAGAAGTTCGGGAAAAAGAAGAAGCCTTCCAGATTTACGACGAAGCCCTGAGGAAAGGAGACAGCGCATACCTTCTGGAGCAATACAGGCCCAACATATTTCAAATCTCCCTGGGGCAGATATCCCCTGAGGAAGAAGTTCAGGTCACCATCAGCTACCTGGATACATTTAAATACCAGGATGGTGAAATGAGCCTGGCAATACCCACCCTGGTAGCCCCCCGGTATATCCCCGGAAAGCCTGCCGGCAAAAGAAGGGGCATGGGAGTTATTGGGCCTACCCACAGAGTGCCCGATGCAGACTTTGTCACCCCACCGGTAAAAGACGTGGACTACAAAGTAGAACTGGACCTGCTCATTGACCCCCTGATAAACATAGACCAATTCAACTCCCCCTCCCACCAGATAACAGCCACACCAGAGAAGGAAAACAAAACCAGAATAAATTTCACCCCCGGTCAAGTGCCCCTGGACCGGGACATAATAATTAACTGCAAAGGAAAGGAAGAAACATCTGCTGGAACCCTGACCTGCCAGGGCAGGGATGACAACATAATATACCTGAACCTGCTACCGGAACTGGAAGCGTACCAGGAAGAAGAAACTTCAAAAAACTACATCTTCCTGATGGACATATCCGGCTCCATGGGGGGCAAAAAAATAGAGCAGGCTAAAAATGCCCTCCAGCTGTGCATCCGAAACCTCACCCAAAAGGACACCTTTAACATAGTAGCCTTTGAAAGCACCACACACTACTTCTCAGAAAGGGGAAGCCTCCCCTTTAACCATAAAAATCTAGAAAAAGCTACCCGTTGGATAAACGCCCTTTACCCCATGGGAGGGACAGAGATTCTCAAGGCCCTCCAGTTCTCCCTGCAGACCTCCTCCCCAAAAGACACCATTATCATGCTTTTCACCGATGGCCAGGTAGGAAATGAAAAAGAAATCCTCCAGTATACAAAAAGGCATATCCGGCAGAACAAAATCTATACCTTTGGCATTGACACAGCCGTAAACAGCTTCTTAATCAACAGCCTGGCCCAGGAAGGCTCAGGCCTGGCGGAATACATTTACCCCGGGGAAAGGATAGAAGATAAGGTCCTGCGCCAGTTTGCAAGAATCACCTCCCCCGGGGTAAGCAGCATAAAATTAGACTGGGGAAACCTGGAGATAAAGGAAATCTTCCCTCCAGAAATAAAACAGATATTCAACCTGGAGCCTTTAACTGTACTGGCCAAATACCGTGGAGATCTGGAGGGGGAAGTCACCTTATCAGGAAAGGTAAATGAAGAAAACTTCAGCACCTCCCTGGACCTCTCCAGGGCCGCAAAGGGCGATACCAGCTTACTGGAAAAGCTTTGGGCCAGGATGAAAATCGACAGCATGGAAGAAAGCCTTTCAAACATCAACCCCAGGAGAGAACAAGCTGTTATCCAGGAAATAGTCAACCTTGCCAGGGAATACAAAATAAGCTCCCCCTATACATCCTTCGTCGCAGTAGAAGAAAGGCCGGACAGAGCCAGCGGTATTCCTGAAACCATAGTGGTTCCCGTATCCCCTCCCGCAGAGTGGATGCATTATGAGGACCATATTACAAATCTAATGATGCCTTCTTCCCTGAGAGAAGAGGACTCTTGTGATATGAATTATCTCAGGAGAATTAGCAATTACAACATGGAAGAGGAGCACCACATACGTTTGTCGGGAAGTGAAGACAGTGGGGAAACACTGGAAAAGGCAATCCGCTACCTGGCCTTAAAGCAACAGGCGGAGGGCTCTTTTGCCGACAGCATAGAAGATGACCTGTTGGAAAAATTAAAAACCACAGCCCTGAGCCTTTTATCTTTTCTCCTGGCACCGGAGGAAATCGGCCTGTATAAAAAACAGCTGCTAAAATCCATAGATTTTCTAACAGGAAGTGCAGGAGACCATGAATGGGAACAGGCCTGTAAGAAACACAGACAGGCCCATTACCTAACAGCGTTAGCCTTAAAAGTACTGCTAAACAAAAAAATAGCTAAAGGGAAGACGAAAGAAAGGGCAGAGGTACTATTTGATTATTTACTATCCTTTTACCACAGGGAAAAAGCTCCTCTTTTATTTGCCGAAAGTGTATCTGGTATAAGCTTAGTGCATGAGATCTATAGAATATTAAACCTGGAGCCTTTTACAGAACCTGACATTGAGGCAGAATATGCTGATGTGATGGAGCTATCCCTGCTATGCCTTTTTCTGGCCACCCTGGAGTAGCAGCTAATAAGCTTGACCTATTTTTCAATGACCGGTTATGAATTAAAATTGAAGAGGACCTGGCCACAATACTCCCCCGAAGATGCAAAAAAACTTTACCTGGAAAAAGACCTGGCCTGTTATAACCAGGCCAGGGGAATCTGTTTCT
>CAYYWR010000242.1:0-3303 GCA_964474145.1 uncultured Syntrophomonadaceae bacterium | reverse complement strand
AGAAAGGATGCCTGGTGAATCGGGGGTTGCTGCTGTATTTAGATATTAACAGCTTACTAACTGTATTTCTTCATTTTTGGGACAACTTTTTCAATAAATAATTTGACAAGTTCTGGATCAAACTGAGTGCCTGCACTTTTCTCCTGTTGTTTCACCTGGACTCCACGTCCGCTATAAGCCAAAATCAGGGGCCACCATTTTTGTGGGGCAAGGGGCTCTTTGCGGACTCTTTACTCACATCTGCAAAAATACGGATGGTGTTCTTCTGCTACCAAACAAAAAAATCTTTTCCCATGATTTTTCATTTTTTTTAAACTCCCTTTGACCATTTTTAAACTCCCTTTGACCATTTTTTATTCACATGATTCTCTGAATTGTTCTAAATTGTCTATTAAATTCTAATTCGCTGCCAATTTTGTTAATCCCTGCTTAATCTTAAATAAAAATCATAATTTAAAAATCAGAATTATTTGGTAATTGGTTATGTTTTTAAAAAGCAGGCAAAAAAATTAAAGATAAGTTTGAAAGCTTTTAGCAAAAAGTATACAATGGTACCAATGGAGGTGTTAGTTATGCATGATAACTCCTGGGATATTGGTGACATGCAAAGGCAAGTAATTTATTATACCCTGCGGGAGGTAGAAAACATAGTACAATCCAGCATGAACCTGTACTATTTTAAGCTGAGGCAGTCTGAGGTTTCTTCCGATGGAAATACCGTATATTATGAAGTTAGATATGGCACGGAAAGTGGGGAGATCAAAACCTTTACCACCGGCGTTCCCCTGACCATGGTTTTAAAAAGGGATATCCCCGCTTTATCCAGAATCTTTTTAGACCTTTTGTCTGACAAAAAATAATACCCTGGATTTTACTCAACTAAACAATTTGCCAATGGAGTATTAATCATTATCTATATTTATTATTTTAATTTTTTATCTATATATAAGGAGATACAAAAAATGTCTGAATTTAAAAATAACCCCAGGGGAAACCGAATTATTGTCAGTGTTATGGGACCGGACCGGGTGGGCATCATTAGTGGAGTGACGGGCGTTCTTTCTGCCAATAATATCAATATTTTGGATATCAGTCAGACTACCCTGCAGGAGTTTCTGATAATGGTCCTGGTTGCCGATATGGAAAAGAGTAAGGTGGACCTGGCAACATTAAAAGAACTGCTGAATGACAAGGGTAAAGTGATTGGGGTCCGCATCGACGCTCAACATGAAGATGTCTTTAACTTTATGCACCGGATCTAGTCATATATCCCACAACCTTTTTTGAGACCTTTATCGATTTCTTGAGAGAGATGTTCCAATAACAAAAATTCCCATCCAAGGAGTGTAGACATGCTGACCATACAGGAGATAATGGAAACCATAAAAATGGTGCAGGAGGAAAACCTGGACATACGGACCGTTACCATGGGAATTAATCTCAGAGACTGCAGTCATGCCAGTTCCCGCATCGCCTGTACTAATATTTATGATAAAATTACCCGACTGGCGGAGAACCTGGTAGAAACTGGTGAGGGAATAGCCCGGGAATACGGCATTCCCATTGTTAACAAACGCATTTCCGTAACCCCTATATCCCTGGTTGCGGAGGCCAGCAGGGTTTCCAGTTACCTGCCTTTTGCCGAAGCCCTGGACCGGGCGGCCCGGACCGTGGGAGTAAATTATATCGGAGGGTTTTCCGCCCTGGTTCACAAAGGTTTCACCCCGGGGGACCGGATTTTAATTGATTCTATCCCCGAAGCCCTCTCCGGCACGGAAACCGTCTGTTCTTCGGTGAATGTGGCCACCACCAGGGCCGGTATCAATATGGATGCCGTATACAACATGGGCAAGGTAATTAAAGAAACCGCCCGGCTCACCCAGGGACGGGATGGGCTGGGCTGTACCAAGCTGGTGGTCTTTGCCAATGTCCCGGAAGATAACCCCTTTATGGCCGGGTCCTTTCATGGGGTAGGGGAACCGGAGTGCGTGATAAATGTAGGGGTCAGCGGGCCAGGGGTGGTGAAGAGTGCCGTGGACCAGGTAAAGGGTGCCGAGTTCGGAATCCTGGCGGAAACCATCAAAAAGACCGCCTTTAAAGTCACCCGCATGGGGGAACTGGTGGGACGCACCGCCGCGGAACGTCTGGAGGTCCCCTTCGGAATCGTAGATATTTCCCTGGCGCCCACCCCGGCGGTGGGGGACAGCGTGGCGGAAATCCTGGAGTCCATGGGCTTGGAACGCTGCGGCACCCATGGCACCACCGCCGCCCTGGCCCTGTTAAACGATGCAGTAAAGAAGGGCGGGGCCATGGCTTCCTCCTATGTAGGAGGCCTTTCCGGGGCTTTTATCCCGGTCAGCGAGGATTCCGGCATGATCCGGGCGGTGGAAGAGGGAGCCCTGACCATGAATAAACTGGAGGCCATGACCTGTATCTGTTCCGTGGGCCTGGATATGATTGCTGTGCCCGGGGACACATCAGCGGAGACCATAGCCGCCATTATCGCCGATGAATCGGCCATCGGAGTCATCAACCAAAAAACCACCGCCGTACGCATCATCCCGGCACCCGGGAAAAATGTTGGTGATTTCGTGGAATACGGCGGGCTTTTGGGAAGAGCGCCGGTGATGGCGGTAACCCCATTTTCTTCCGAGGAATTTGTCCGCCGGGGGGGACGGATTCCCGCCCCGGTACACAGTTTGAGCAATTAACATGTCAGGGGAGGGCTCCCCGGTCTTGGAAAAACAAAACTTGCATAATAAAATGAAAGAAGCTGCCGCAGATCCCATGTTTATAGAAGATTTAGAGAGTACCATGAATGATTTTTCTTATTCAGATTTTGAAGCAGATAAGATATTGTCAAGCTCTACCTTGATTTGTCATGAACGATAGCCAACAAGGTCTTTTTTTAAATTAATGGTACCTAAGAAACCGGCTGCGATCAACAGGTAAATTGGAGTAAAGTTCAAAAAAATGTCCAGGAATCCATTCTATATGACTTCCAGGTGGTCATTTCTGGCTTAGCCCATTAATCATTCTAATCAAAACCTGCATCATGTACTTAACACCGATCCTCTGCTTATATAAATCAAGGGGAGTTAGACCATCTAAGGATGCATGAGGTTTTTTGTTTAAAGCATCGAGCCCGCCGCGCATGTAGTCACAGTACCAGGCTTTTCTCATCTAGCCTTATGGTAATTAGAGAAAATACTTTAAGTTACTGTCTTATGCCTTTGCCTAATCAATATTTCAACAAGTATGCCGATTATGGAAGATAAAATATAAACAGATCCCCATATTACC
>CAYYWR010000241.1:0-3312 GCA_964474145.1 uncultured Syntrophomonadaceae bacterium | reverse complement strand
AAGCGACGCATGAGCGAAGCGAATTTAAGGAGCGGCCCGGGGGCCGAGCACCTTACCTTAGTTCACCTAAATCCTTGGCGACAGGGGTATTCTTAGAGCGACCGACAGGGGTATTCTTAGAGCGACATACTTTTTCTGGTGGAGATGGCGGAGGGGAAACACCCGTATCCATACCGAACACGGAAGTTAAGTCCTCCAGCGCCGATGGTACTTGGGACGAGAGTCCCCGGGAGAGTAGGTCTTTGCCAGAATTAAATTTATAAAAATAATGACAAATAATGACATTGGAATTGATTGATAACCAATGCTCCTCAGTAGCTCAATGGTTGAGCAACCGGCTGTTAACCGGTAGGCTGCAGGTTCGAGTCCTGCCTGGGGAGCCATTATTATGTATTCCATCATTATGTACTTTGTGGTTTTCCCCTATTATCTAACATCTATAATAGGGGAAATTTATTTAAATAAACTTAAAATAATAATAAGAACTTATAACAGTATTTTAATAAAGATATGAGAGGTTAAAGGTATATATATGGCGAAAAAGATAATAACATGCAAAGATGCAAAATATCAAATTATGTAAACGGGAGAATAGAGAATGCATAAAATATCTAAAGTATTGCTCATATGTATAATGTTTATCCTGTGCCTGACAGTATTTATAGTAGGTTGTTATGACAACAGTATATTATTTTTAGAAAATAGTAACGATAAAAGCCATAATAGCGGCCATAGTAACAGTAACAGTAACAGTAACAGTAATAGCAGTAATGACAGCAATATAAGCAGCTACGAATTAAATAATTATCAGAAACCTGAAGAAGAAAGCCTTCCAGAGGAAATAAAGAATTGGGTTAACAGATCTTTAAGTATAAATCTGGGGCAGTCAAAGATATATGGTAGCTGGCGGTATATTTTGGTAACTTATGGAGAAAAGCCATCAGGAGGGTATTATGTAAATATTGAAGATGTTAAAGTGCTGGAAGATAAAGTAGAGGTTGATGTGCGGTTTAAAGAACCACAGAAGGGGGATATGGTTACACAGGCTATAACTTACCCCTATGACCTGGTTGTTATTGATGCTGTTGATTTGCCTGTAAAATTTAATGTTTTTGGAGACGAAATGCATCTTATGACTCTAAAAGGGGTGGACCTGTTAAAACCTTTAGCTGCTAAATCGTCACAGATTAAAATATTTGAGCCCTCTCCTAATGAGGTGGTGGAAGAAGAAAAGTTTATTATTTCCGGTATAGCCAGTGTTTTTGAAGGAAACATCGTGTATGAAATAATGGATGAAGAAGGCAATACCCTGTATGAAGGTTATACTACTGCAGGAATGGGAGACTGGTATTATTTTGAACTGGAGATAGAAACGCCAGGGGATATTAGCAACAAATTTAATGTAGAGTTATACTCTCCCAGTGCTATAGACGGGAGTAAAACAAGCCTTGTTAGTATTCCCCTCAGGCTGATAGAAGAATAGTAAACCGGAGCAAACTACATTCCCGGTTACTATTCTTATTCTAAACTTAAACCTCATGTTTTATTCTAAAAACTTTTATTCTAAACCCTCATAATCCAGGTCATCTTCATATTCAAAATCTTCTATTTCCTCAAATTCATTTAGATCATTTAGAAAGCCTTCTGTGCTGTCAATATCTACCATATCTGCTTCTACTATTTCTCCCAGATTTTCCAGGGCGGATTTGAGATCTTCCTGGTATTCACCGTACAGGGACCAGTTTCCTTCCCTTAAAGCAGCGTCAGCCTTATTCATAAGATTATTTGCCTGAGTTATCAATTCTTCTAATGTCATTATTTTGTCGGTAAATTCCCTTTCATCCTCTATTTCTTCAGGTGCCTCCCCAAAGAGGGTAACTAATGCTGTCTGGAGGTTTTCCTCCATAACTACCCTTTCATCATGTACTACTATAACCCGGGCCAGCTCCGGAAGTTGACCCTGATCTGCCTGTATGAACACAGGTTCCACGTAAATTATGGAGTCACTTATGGGAAGGACAAGGAGATTGCCCCGAATCACATTAGAGCCTCTTTGGTCCCACAGGGTAAGCTGTTCAGAAATTCTGGCGTTTTGATCAATTCTACCTTCAACCTGTAGAGGGCCAAAAATGGTTTTATCCTTGGGGAAGAGATATAAAATCATTTCTCCCAGGTTTTCACCATCGCACCTGGCGGCTAACCAGGATACCATGTTGTCCCTGCGCACCGGGTTATAGGGGAGCATGAGAACAAACTCAGCCTTCGTTTCTCCTGGTAACTGGAGTATATTATAATAAGGCTCTACTTGCTGCTGCTGACCCCGGTAGACTTCCATAGGAATTTTCCACTCATCTTCTTTATTGTAGAAAACCCTGGGGTCTTCCATGTGATAGAGGGCATATATACTGCTCTGGATGTCGAAGAGGCCTTCAGGGTATCTCAGGTGGTCAAACAAGCCCTCAGGCATTTCTTCAACAGGTTTAAAGAGGTCCGGGAAAATATTATTATAAACCTGGGCCAGGGGGTCTTCATCATCCAGGATATAATAATTTACTTTTCCGTGATAAGCATCAATTACGACTTTTACAGAGTTTCTAATATAGTTTTGGTTCCCCAGAGGTTCCGAATAAGGGTATCTGTTTGTAGTGGTATAGGCATCCTGTATCCAAAAGAGCCTTCCCTCATTAATAACTATATAGGGGTCTCCGTCGTATTCCAGGAAGGGAGCAGTTTTTCTTGCCCGTTCTCCTATGCTTCGGTCAAACATTACCCGGCTTTCGTTAGTTATATCCTGGGAGAGAATAATTCTATGATCTTTAAGGCGCAGGGCAAAGAGAATTTTGCGGAATAAGGAGTTAACAGTGACGCCACCATCTCCATCATAAGTGGTATAAGCGTTGATATCCCCCATGGGATAATTAAATTCTTCTGTTTTGGTATTTACAACTACATAAGGGTTTTCTACTTCCCCATAGTATATTTCCGGCTGATCAAGAACTATATCAGTTGCAGTAATGGGGGGAATATTTCTTACAATAAAATTAGGAAGCCCCTGGGCGGTTACCTCATTAACCGGGTTCATGGCAACCCCGTAACCGTGGGTGTATCTTAATTTTCGATTTACCCAGGTTTTGGCCCTATCGGGAAGAAATTGTTGGTCCAGTTCCCGGGCGGAAAGCATAACCTGGCGATAAGTCCCATCAATGGTATATCGGTCTATATCTATATCTTCAAATCTGTAGTAAGGCCGAAGTCCCTGCAGCTGGTTGTAAGTTTTTATAATAGGTCGGGGATCCCACAGCCTTACGTTTT
>CAYYWR010000240.1:0-3324 GCA_964474145.1 uncultured Syntrophomonadaceae bacterium | reverse complement strand
TATCCGGATGTTACTCATAATTACCAGCGCAATCATCGTTATAACCTGTGGTTTACTATTATTGCTGAAAGCGATGATGGGATTGAGGATATTATAGCCTCCGTCCATAAATTGCCTGGAGTCAAGGGTTATATGAACTTGCCTGCCAGCAGGATGTTTAAAATTGCCACTTATTTTTCCCTTAATGACAAAAAGACTTAATCAAGACAGGATGTGAGATCTTGACTGCACAGCAGAAGGTTACAGAGCAAAGAGTTACAGAGCAGGAAAAGGAAATAATTAAATATCTCCAGGAGGACCTTCCCCTGGAAACCAGGCCTTTTAAAAAAATAGCGGAAAGAATTGGTATGGATGAAAGTGAGCTTCTGGAAAAGGTTGATCAGCTTAGAAAAAGGGGTGTCCTGCGCCGGATGGGAGCAGTAGTATATCACTACCGGGCAGGTTATGTTTTTAATGCCATGGGCTGCTGGCAGGTGCCGGAGGAAATGATAATAAAGACCGGTGAGAAAATGGCCAGTTACTCTGAAGTTAGTCACGTTTACCAGAGACCGGCCCATCCTCCCCACTGGCCTTACAACCTGTTCACCATGATTCATGGGAAAAGTGGGGAGGATTGTGAAAGAGTGGCCAGTAAAATATCCCGGGAAACCGGGGTGGATAAATATACCCTTCTTTACTCTACAAAGGAGTTCAAGAAGACAAGTATGAAGTATTTTACAGGAGGTGTTGGCCATGACAGATAACTTATCAAAAAAAGCTTACGAAAAAGCGCAAAAAATTATGCCGGGGGGAGTAAACAGCCCAGTAAGGGCTTTTCGTTCCGTAAATTTAAACCCTGTTTATATTTCCAGGGGTTCCGGTTCTAAAATGTACGACCTGGAGGGAAAGGAATATATTGATTATGTTTGTTCCTGGGGACCGTTGATACTGGGCCATTGTTATCCCCAGGTGGTTGAGGCTTTACATTCTGCTCTGGATAAAGGTACCAGCTTTGGAACTCCTACAGAATTAGAAACAGAAATGGCAGAACTTGTGACTGCCGCCTTTCCCTCCATGGAGATGCTGAGAATGGTAAACTCGGGAACGTAGGCTACCATGTCGGCTTTACGTTTGGCCCGGGGTTATACAGGGAGGAATATAATTGTTAAATTTACCGGTTGTTATCACGGCCATGTGGACAGCCTGCTTATAAAAGCCGGGTCTGGGGTTTCAACCCTGGGGCTACCTGACAGTCCCGGAGTAACCCGGGGCACAGCTAAGGACACCATAAGCCTTCCCTTTAACCGGATAGACCTGGTTAAGGAAGTCTTTGAAAAACAGGGTGAAGATATTGCTGCAGTAATTTTAGAGCCGGTAGCAGGTAACATGGGTGTGGTACTGCCCAGGCCAGGGTTTTTAGAAGGTTTGAGAGAAATCACTTCTAAGTTCGGCTCTCTTTTAATATTTGATGAAGTGATGACAGGTTTCCGGGTAGCTTACGGTGGAGCTCAAGAAGTATATAAGGTAAAGCCTGATTTGACCTGCCTGGGGAAAATTATTGGTGGAGGCTTGCCCGTAGGAGCTTACGTGGGAAGGCGAGAAATTATTGAGAGCATGGCTCCCCTGGGTTCTGTCTACCAGGCTGGCACTTTATCGGGAAATCCTCTGGCCATGACAGCAGGTATAACTACTCTGAAAATCTTAGGAAGCGGGACCCTTTATCAGGAACTGGAAGAAATAACCCGCAAGCTGGTGGAAGGTTTGCAGGAAGGAGCCAGGAATTTGCAAATATGCACCTGTGCCCGGAGGATTGGGTCCATGTTTTGCATATACTTTAATGATGAAGAGGTATGGGACTACCAGACTGCTGCTGATAGTAACCTGGAATTGTTTGTTAAGTACTACCAGGGAATGCTCCAGAGGGGAATTTACCTGGCTCCTTCCCAGTTTGAGGCAGGTTTTGTTTCTGCGGCTCATAGCAATGAAGATATTGAAAAAACCATAGAGGCTGGTTTTGAGGTGCTAAAAGGTTTAGCCAGATAAAAGGCGGTGTATAAATGTTATCAAATGGGGAAATAAAGGGGAGAGCAAAAAGCTTACAGGAAAAGTTGGTGGAGATAAGGCGCCACCTCCACCGGCATCCGGAACTGTCCTTTCAGGAGAAGGAAACAGGTGAATATATATATAGTTTGCTGCAGGACCTTGGCCTGGAGGTAGAGAAAAATGTCGGGGGAACAGGAGTTGTAGCCCTGCTAAAGGGTAATAAACCTGGAAAAACGGTAGCCATAAGGGCAGATATGGATGCCCTGCCTGTTCAGGACAAAAAGGAAAAGCCTTATACTTCTGTTAATGAAGGTATATGTCATGCCTGTGGACACGATGCCCACATGGCTATAGTAATAGGAGTAATTTTTATACTCCTGGAGACAAACAGGGATTTTGCCGGTCAGGTCAAATTTATTTTTCAGCCTGCCGAAGAAAAGCCCCCCGGGGGTGCTCGTTTGATGATTGAGGAGGGTGTCCTGGAAAACCCCCCTGTAGATTGTCTGTTAGGCTTGCATATGTCTCCTTATCATCCGGTGGGCACTGTAGCCTTAAAAAAAGGTGAGGTAATGGCTGCCGCTGATATTTTTGAGTTAACAGTTTTGGGTAGAGGTGGACACGGAGCAGCGCCCCATCAAGGGGTGGACGCAATTGCTGTGTCTTCTCAGGTCATACAGGCGCTTCAAATGATATCCAGCAGAATAACGGAGCCTGCTGAACCGGTAGTACTTACTATAGGAACTATTAAGGGAGGAGAAGGCTTTAATATTATTGCCGGAGAGGTGAAAATGCAGGGTACCGTGCGAACATTTAGTCCGTCCCTTAGGGAAAAGATGCCGGCTATCATGGAGAAAATTACTAAAGGGGTTACTTCCAGCTTTGAGGCTGAATACAAACTGGATTATATCCATACTTATCCAGTGCTCCATAACGACAATAATTTAATGAATATGGTTGAAGTAGCTTCCCGGGAAATTCTGGGGGAAGAAGGGCTGATTTGGCTGGAGAAGCCTTTTATGGGTAGCGAAGATTTTTCCTGTTACCTGGAACATGTTCCCGGCGCCTATGTTTTTTTAGGTGCTCGCCTTGAAGATAATAAGGATATATATCCATGGCATCACCACAATTTTGATATTAATGAAGAAACTCTATCAACAGGTGCGGGACTGTTGAGCTGGACTATTCTAAAAATCTTAGAAGGTTATTATTAAACAAAATCAAAATATTATTGGCAAATCAGAAAAAAAGACAAAAAAAATCCCAGTATAAACTGGGGATATGGGGAAATTATGAAATAAGGGT
>CAYYWR010000239.1:0-3334 GCA_964474145.1 uncultured Syntrophomonadaceae bacterium | reverse complement strand
GTTCAGTTATGCCCTTGTCCACCAGTGGGCTAACCCCAGCAGGATCAGAAGAAGGGCCCGCCAACACAAAACCATTTGCCATAATGGGTATCTTTAAGGCTCCCCATCCTTCCCTCATGAATTCTTCTTCCAGCTCCGGGGCATGGGTTAAAACCATATCTACCCGCCCCTCCCGGGCAATTTCCATGGCCCGTCCGCTGCCCAATGCAATGTGCCTTACCAGAATGTTGCTGTATTGAAAAAAAGCTTCTTCCAGCAAATCAAGGAGTCCTGCCTCTACCGGCTCCATGGTACTTGCCAGCAATAGGTGATGTCCAGCATGTCCTGCCTTTCCAGGCAAATCTGTTGGGGCTTTCTTTGAAGGCCTGGCTTCTTTGTTTGTTAATTGACTTAGCTGGTCGTTGACCTCTTCTTTAAAGGACTTGTATTGGAAGAGAAGATCTCTGCCCACCCGGGTAAGTTTAGTCCCGCCACCGGCAAGGCCACCCGCCTGTTTTTCAACCAGCTTTAAATCCATTACTTTTTCTGCTTCCCTGATCAAACCCCAGGCATATCTATATGAAAATCCAAGCCTGGAAGCTGCACTGCTGATAGACCCCTGGGTTAAAATGTTTTCCAGCAGGTTGAAAAGATTATTTCCCGAAATACGCTTTTCTCCTTCAAGCTCTAAAGAAACTTTAAAAGATGACCATAAATCTTTTTTTTCCAATCTACTCGCCTGCCTAACCTTAATGGATAATTATTATTCACCAACCTTTTTTATTTTATCATTTTTTTGTTTACTTTTGTTCTTTTTTAAGCAAGACTTTTGCATAACGGAATTCTATATTGAATTAAGCTATTAAATGATGCTCAAATATTTTATTAAGGTAGAGGAAATCACTACATATTTGTTGTTTTCAGTAATTTTCAGGTGGCACATTAAACTCTTCAGCCAGTTTGCTGATAACCTTTTTCTCTATCCTGGATACATAAGACCTGGAAATGCCCAGCTGGGTGGCTATTTCCCTCTGGGTTTTTCTCTCCCCATGGGGTATGCCAAATCTCATTTCCAATACCTTCTTATCCCGGGAGTCAAGCTTTTCTATTATTTTATAGAGTTTTTCTTGAGCTATTTCCAGTTCAACTTCATCTACTACAGCCTCAGGATGGGTGCCAAGAACATCAAATAGCGTTATTTCGTTCCCCTCCTTGTCAACCCCGATAGGCTCCTGCAGGGACACATCCCCCCTGTTTTTTTTGCCTCTCAAGTGCATTAAGATTTCCTTCTTAATGTCAACAGTGCGCGGAATATAATTACAATTATTACAGCCCGTATATCTCTATCCTGTCTTTAAATACCCTTACTTCTCTAACTATGCTTCTTATAATTTTCTGCTTATCCTCAAAAGTTAACCCCCCAGGATTTTTATTAAAATAGTAGTCAACCGCTTCTCTGAGTATATTTTTTATATGGTTCATCTGATTTAGGTCAGCCAGTTCCTCTTCTACCTTATTTTTCTGTATAATCAAGTTTTTCTCCTTCTCTTTAAGCTCCATAAGGGTTTTTTTAACATCACCCATTATGTCCTCGTCACTTTGTGCATATAGATCAAGCATTCTTTTTTTGGACATTTCTATTTTTTTTAGCTCTTTTTCTGCTCGTTCCAGTTCTGCTTCTTCATAACTAACTCCAGATGATTTACTTTCTTTTTCGGCTGCATCTGAAATTTTCTCAGTATCTTTCAGCCATTCTAAGACTTTATCCCAGACTATAGTATCCAGGTCAATGCACTTTATCCTTTGACCACATCCCGGGTTTTTTGCACCGGAATAGTTCTTTTTGTCGGTATATTCGTATTCATACCTGCCCCAATTTTTACCCTTTCTACCTGTCATTGTGTTGCTGCACTCACCGCACCTAACCAGCCCACTTAACAGATACTTGTGTCTGCTCTTTTTTGCCCACCGGCGCCTGGACTCCTGAATCAGTTTTTGCGCATACTCAAACTTTTCTCTATTAATAATAGGCGGACATGGTATAAGTATCCATTCCTTCTTGGGCCGCTTTGAAACCGGTACATAAACTTCAGAATCTGTCTTATTTGCCAACATGCCTTCTGCGTTCCATTTATTTTGATAAAATTCACCTATGTATGTTTTGTTCATTAGTATCTGACGGACCACCTGCCTGTGCCATACACCAGTATTTTTTTTTGTAGATACCTGTTTCTCTGTTAATAGTTTAGCAATAGAATTAATGCCGCTGACCGGGTCATTTGGTTCAGTAAAAAGGTCAAATATTAATTGGACTATTTTTGCTTCATCTTCGTTAATGACCAGCTTTTGTTTCTCACTATCATAATCATAACCATATATTTCATAGTTTCTTAAAACTTTACCCTGGGCTGCCTTTTCCCTACGGCCTCTCATTGTCCTTTCTTTTATCTTGGCTTTTTCAAACTCTGAGATAGAACCTCTTAAATTAAAAAAAAGCTGACCCTCTGGTGTTTTTGAATAATCACCATCTACAAATATTAGTTCTATGTTCCTTTTATCTAGTTCTTCTACTATTATTAACTGGTTCATCAGCTTACGGGAAAATCGATCAGGATCATAGCAGACTACCTTATGTATTATTCCTTCCTTTACATCTTTTCTTAATTCCTTCAGGGCTGGGCGGTCTATGAATTCACCCGATATACCCCTATCTATATATTCCTTAATTTCTAAATATGGATCAATCGCTTTTGCCTTTTCCCTGCATAGACGGAGCTGGCTTTGTATGCTGTAGCCGTGCCTTGCCTGTTCTTCTGTCGATACTCTTGCATATATCCCTATCATAAGCCGCCTCCCTTCCATATTTTAACATTAAATATTCGTAGACAAAGACTGCCGTTTTATCACTTTTTTCTCCCTCAAAAAATAAAACCCGCACTGTATATCACTCCTTAAGATAAGATATGCAGCGAGGGTTTGTCTTCTTGCCAAAATTCTTCTTATTTGTTTACAGTTTGTAGTTTTTTGCTGTATTTCTTCCAAGAGGTCTTCAACATGCCCTTAACACCTTTACTTTTTAAATACGAAAACATTGCTTGGGCTTTATGCATTGCATGAACTGTTGTTTAATAAAAAGGCTCACAGTTTTTCTTATTATCCCAATACATCTATATGCCGAAAGCAGTTAAATCTGCCAGGAAAAAATAATTAATAATAGTCACCCTCTTTGTTTATTAACTCTTCTATTTCTTTTTTTGCCTTGGGAATGTCTTTTGATGCTATTGTCCAAACAATACTTAAATCGATACCAAAGTATTCGTGAATTAATATATCCCTTAAACCGGCCATTTGTTTC
>CAYYWR010000238.1:2180-3350 GCA_964474145.1 uncultured Syntrophomonadaceae bacterium | reverse complement strand
TATACTACAATTATTATCCGGCATGGAAAAAATTTTTCGAAGAGTTAGGTGCTGAAGTTGTTCTTTCTGATAGAACTACTAAAAAAATACTGGACTCAGGCATAAAAGTGGCGGTAGATGAAACCTGTCTTCCTGTAAAGCTTTTCTATGGCCACGTGGATAATTTGCGGGAAAAAAATGTAGATTATCTTTTTATCCCTCGTATAGTTAGCGTTGAGAAGAAAAGATATTTGTGTCCCAAGTTTTTAGGACTTCCTAATATGGTCAAAAACTTAATGCCCCACCTGCCTCCTGTTATAGATTTAAAAAAAGACCTGTCTAAAAAAAGCAAAGATTTCTCTTTAAATCTTTATGGTTTGGGCAGGAAGTTTACAAGAAGCCCTCTAAAAATTTTTATGGCTTATAAAAAAGCTATGAAAGAGTTAAAGAGTTATAACCAGGAAATGTTAATGGGATATACCCCGGCAGAATGCCTGGATCAAAAGGATGAGGGTTTTTACAGTAAAAAAGCAGAGGTTAAAATGGCTGTTCTGGGGCATTCCTATAATTTGAACGATCCCTATATAAGCATGGATATATATGGGAAACTAAAAAAAATGGGGGCAAGTGTTCTTACCAGTGAAATGCTTTCGGAGTCTGTGTTTCAAAAGGGAATAGAGAACTTGAGGAAAGATATATTCTGGACTTTCGGAAAGGAAATAATGGGATCAGCATATTATCTGCTGGATAACAACCTGGTTGACGGCGTTGTGGTTGTGGTATCCTTTGGCTGCGGGCCGGATTCACTCATGGGTGAAATTATTGAAAGGACCTATAAAAGAAATGGGGAAAAACCCCTGTTATTTTTAACATTAGATGAGCATACAGGAGAAGCGGGTGTGCTGACCCGCCTGGAAGCTTTTGTAGACATGGTAAAATATAAGAAATCGGTTTGTGGAACCGTTCTCTGTGACTAGTAGCTAGTGACTAGTAGCTAGTGGCTAGTAGCTAGTAGCTAGTAGCTAGTGGTTAGCGGATTCTGTTTAATGATAAATTTTCGCTGTAGCAAACCAGTATTAAAGGTGGTGAAGCAATTTATGAAAGTAACTTTTCCCCACATGGGATCCCTGTGGATTCCTTTAAAAACTATATTTGAAGAGCTGGGTACGGAAGTAGTAGTTCCTCCCCCTA
>CAYYWR010000238.1:0-2170 GCA_964474145.1 uncultured Syntrophomonadaceae bacterium | reverse complement strand
TGGGTGCACGGCACTCCCCTGAATTTGCCTGCTTTCCCTTAAAAGTCAACATGGGCAATTTTATTGAGGCTGTGGAGCAGGGTGCAGACACAATTATAATGGCAGGAGGGACAGGTCCCTGCCGATTTGGTTATTATGCTGAAGTACAAAGGGAGGTTCTTCGGGATTTAGGCTATGACTTCCAGATTATTGTTTTGGAGCCACCCCAGGGCAGCTTCAGGGGTCTTTTAGCTAATATAAAAAGGATTGCAAACTATAAGCCCTGGACAGAAATATGGAAAGTAATACAGCTGGGCTGGCAGCAGATAGCATCTTTAGATGAGTTACACAAGCTTTCTTTACATACCCGCATATCTGAAAAGGAAAAGGGGGCAACTACAAAAGCATATGAAAAAGCCCAGGTATTAATAGCTGATGCCAGATCTTTTTCTGGAGTTAACCGGGCCCTGGAGGAGGGCAAGGAACTGTTAAACTCAGTTGAGCAAAAAGAACTTTTACAGCCTCCCCTTAGAATAGGCATTGTGGGTGAAATATACATGGTTCTGGAGCCCTATGCCAACCTGGAGATAGAACAGACTATGGGTGAACTGGGGGTAGAAGTGGAAAGGAGTATTTACCTGGGTCACTGGATAAAAGAGCATTTGCTTCCCAAAATATTTCATCCTGAAGATTGTGAAGAGGTAAGAAAGGTGGCTTTAAAATACCTGGACCATTTCGTAGGGGGGCACGGCCTTGAATCAGTTGGACAGACTATTTTATACTCCCAAAGGAATTTTGATGGCGTGGTTCATATCCTGCCCTTCACCTGTACTCCTGAGATAGTAGCCCAAAGCATATTACCGGGGGTAAGCAAAGATTTACAAATACCTTTAATATCATTTTCCCTGGATGAGCACTCCGGGAGGGCCGGCTTTATTACCCGCATGGAGGCATTCCTGGACTTGTTATCCCAAAAAAGGGAATCAAAAGGATTAAAGGGAGCAGTGTGATGCTCCTTTTTTTATTTTAAACACTTACATATATATGGTATAATGGGATTTGTGAATGAAGATTAAGGAGAGTTGAACTAAATGCGGGTAATAACTACCCATGCCAATACAGATTTTGATGGCCTGGCCAGCATAGTAGCTGCCAGCAAGCTTTACCCCGGGTCAAAACTTCTGCTGCCGGGAAGGTTAAATGAAAACGTTAAAGAGTTTGTTTCTCTATATAAGGATGTTTTTATCTTTGAAAAGATTTCTCAGATAAATATTTTAGACATAGAAGAGCTTATTATAGTTGATACCCAGCAGGCTTCCCGGTTGGGACTTTTGGCCAGCTGTATTGAGCAAATTCCCCGAAAAATAATATTTGATCACCATGACACAGGAGAATCCCAGGATTTTATTACTGATGGAGAAAAATTTATTGATAATACAGGAGCAACTGTAACCATAATTACGGAAATAATTATAAGGGGAGACATAGAGATAACACCTCAAGAGGCAACTCTTTTCGCTCTGGGACTGTATGAAGATACAGGCTGTTTTACTTTTTCTACAACAACCACCCGGGAAATTGCTGTTTTACATTACCTGGCTGAAAAGGGCCTGGACTTTTCTGTTATCAGAAAGTTTATCACCAGGCCTTTAACTGAACAGCAGCGCTACCTGCTGGAACTGCTAATGAATAATACGGAGGTTTATGAGTTTAAAGGCATTAAAGCTGCCCTGTCCACAGGGGAAACGCAGGAGGATATAAGGGGTCTTTCCTTTGTTACCTCCAGGATTATGGATATAGAAAACGTTGACCTGGTTATTACCGCGGTTAAAATGGAGGGCAAAGTACATCTTGTAGGAAGAAGCAAAACAGACAGGATAAACCTGAAATTACTCATAAAGGATTTTGGTGGGGGAGGACATGAAAAAGCGGCATCGGCGGTTCTAAAAGATGTAAATATTAATATCTCTGAGCTTAAAGGTGAGGTATTGAAATCCATCAACCGCATTATAAAGCCTGCTATTAGCGCCATAGATATTATGTCTTATCCTGTAAGAAGTATATTACCTAAAGATACCGTGGAGGAAGCCTGGAACCTACTGGTTACATATGGGCACAGCGGACTTCCCGTAAGCGAAAAAGGAGAGCTGCTGGGAATAATATCCCATAGAGATTTAGAAAAGGCCAAGCG
>CAYYWR010000237.1:0-3369 GCA_964474145.1 uncultured Syntrophomonadaceae bacterium | reverse complement strand
ATAAGCTGCACCGGTTAAATATTTAATAAGCCCGGGATTTATCACTCTGGCAAAACTAACAGCTTCGTTATGATTAATGATCTCATCTCTGTTTCTTTCTACAAGCTGCAATAAAGCCCTGGTTGTTATGGGGTCCTTGTCACTGGGGTCATTCTTTTTAAATTTATCCCAGCTTTTTTCTGTCCTAATAAAATCGGTGATGTCAAAAAATAGCCTTCCACCAGTAACCTGATACCACCACAGCCTGTCACCACTATAATTCTTCCTGCCATATTTAGTTACCAGACCCTTGACCGCTGCTCTTAACACGTTTTCACCCATGGGCGTAAAAGGCTCCTTCATGGCCTGGGAATAGTTGCTGAAATTGATATATACTCTCAGGCCCTTTTTATTGGCCCGGGATTCAGGCAGTGGAAAGAGTGAAGTTACAGGCCGGGTTTGCACCAGATAAAATTTATCACCGGCATATGCCCATTCCAAATCTTGAGGGGAACCATAATACTTTTCCACATTCACTGCCATATTTAGTAATTCTTTTACTTCCTCCTCATTCAATGTGACTTCTTTTTGTTTTTCCTGCGTCACCTTTACAAGCTCTATCCCCTTTTCCCTTCTTATGGTCATTACTTCTTTCTTTGCTATCTTTTCCTCAACAAATACACCGCTATTCTTGTCTACTACCCATTGATCTGGCGTTACCTCGCCTCCCACTATAGCTTCCCCCAGGCCCCAGGAAGAGTTTAGTAATATCTGATCCCTTCTCCCATTTACAGGATTAGCAGTGAATAAAATTCCCGACTTCTCTGCGTTAATCATTTTTTGCACCGCAACCCCATGGGCCAGCCCTTTATTGCCAATGTTTTGCTTTATTCTATAGGACACTGCCCGGTAATTCCACAGGGAAGCCCAGCACTTCTTAACATATTTAAAGAGCTCTTCCCTTCCCTTAACATTCAAATACGTACTGTACTGGCCGGCAAAGGAAGTTCCCGGCAGGTCTTCTGCTGTAGCAGATGATCGAACTACCACTTCAGGATCCCCAATAAGCTTGTAATATAAATAAATTTCTTCAATTATGTCTTCAGGAATATCACCTTTTTGGAATAAACCCTGTATTTTTTCACAGGCTTCTTCTAACTCTCTCCCGTTAGTTTCACCCGATTCCTTCAACAAGCTTAGAATTTTTGGCTCCATTTCATTAAGTTCTACAAACCTGTTGTAGGAGTTAGTAAGTATTGCAAATCCTTCAGGAACCGGCAGCCCGGCCCCCATCATCTCCCCCAGGTTGGCAGCCTTGCCTCCCGCCCGGGAAATATCTTCTTTACGAATTTTCACCAGGTCGTTTACATATTTGGTCATTTTGTTTTCCTCCTCGCTTTATTCTTTTTTTATCCTTTTGATAATCTTCTGTAAAGTAAAGGCTATGCAACCCGACAATATCCTTCATCCAGGCAGCTTAACATTTAACCTCCTCCAGCTTAGACCTGGACTTTGCCTTTCCCATGGTGATAATGAACATGATTAAGAATATCAATGCTCCACTTATGAAGGGGTAAAATATATTTACATCAAAAATCATGCCCCCCCATAAAGGCCCTATTATCCGGCCTAAGCTCATGTATGATTCTGCTATTCCCATGGCTTGACCCTGCTTCTCCGTTACTTTCTTGGAAACGCAGGATAGAGCTGCAGGTTTTAACAGGGAGTTAACCATAACAAAGCAGCTAATGGCAAGGAGTATAGTAATAAAAGTTTTGGAGAGCAGCATCAATATATACCCAAGAGAACATCCGATTAATGCCCAGGCCATTATTTTTTCATCTCCAAATCTCCTGGTCAAGGGTCCTACTACTAATCCCTGAGACACGGCATACATCAAACCCATTGCCATCATTATTGTCCCTACCTGTTCCGGTCCATAGCTGAACCTTTCCAGGGCGTATAATCCAAATATACTGGCAAATATTGTTTGACCAAATATAGCGGCAAAAGCCACTATTAACCCAAATCCCATGGGGGTATAAAGAGCCTGCCATAATCCTCCTATCTGCATGAATTTAATCTCTACCGACTCCCGCCTGTTTTCTTTAGAAAGGGACTCGGGAAGCCCCAGGAGTATTATTAAGAAAGTCAACAGACAAAACCCTGAAGCTATGAAAAAGGGAGCAGCTAAAGACCTGGCGGCCAGGAGCCCACCCATCCCGGGGCCCAGTACGACACCCAGGCCGATGGCCCCTCCTATTCTTCCCATGGCCCCTCCTCTATCTTCTTTGTTTGTGCTGTCCACGGCATAGGCCTGGGCTGCCGGTAAAGTAGCGGAAGATAAGGTTCCTGAGAGTATTTGTGCAGCATAAAGCATCCATAATTCATATGTAAGGGCAAAAAGTAACATGGCCAAGCCCATTCCTATCATGCCTGTCAAAAGCATGGGCTTTCTCCCATATTTATCTGATAAACTTCCCCATACCGGCGCAAATAATAACTGCATAATGCCGTAACTGGCTATCAGTAAACCGTAATGTATCCCCCTTCCACCTAAACTTTCAATGAAAAAGGGCAGCACAGGCATTGCTATTCCGTAACCCATCATAACTACTACCAGGCTTATAAATAAAATACCCATATTTTTGTTTTTCATCTTTGATCCGCCTTTCTTTTAATTGCTACATTCCTGGCCTTTTCTTGTTATATCATAATACAAACCCCTGATTTTTTGACCTGACTAAAGTCAGGTTGGGTATATCACAAACTAAAACCTAACTTTTTTTAAAAAAATACTCAAAGGGACCTCCAGAAGGACATTGACTAAATATGACGAATAATAAATATAAATATATTATCGTCGGCACTAACAACCAGTCCGTTCTCACCCTTCCTGAAATATTCTGAAAGGAGTTGATTTTTATGCAATTTGTCGGTCTTTTGGCACCTATTGCTTTTGTTTTTGCCTTAGCAGCGCTGACCCAGGTAGGTTCACTAAAAAAAGAAGTAGAGAAGTTAAAAGAAGAGTTGCAGTCAATTAAATAAGTCACGGGGAAGTCACGGGGAAGTCACGGGGAAATAGGTTATATTAGTGTTATATCTTCTAAAGGAGGAAAATTATGCACCTTTTATATATAAGTCTTTTGGATGGTTTTGAAGATGAGCTGGCAATCATCAAGGTCAATGGAGATACCGTTTTTCACAAGGAAGCTATCTTTTCTAAACTTTGTAAGGGATGTGCGGAAGAAGTGGAGGTACAGGTTGATGAAGGTGATGTAGAGGTAGAATTTTCCCTGCCTCTGAGGGACCTGTCAGAAAAGGTAACAATTAAAGTTTTATCTCCCATATACCTGGGCTTTTCCCTACACCACGATAAAATTCAATATA
>CAYYWR010000236.1:0-3374 GCA_964474145.1 uncultured Syntrophomonadaceae bacterium | reverse complement strand
TCCGGGGGTTCAAATCCCTCCCTCTCCGCCAATAAAATTACCACAGGCAAATCCCTATTCATCTCAATTCCATCATAAAGTCCCTATCCCTGGTTAGTTAGTTCCCGGGTGGGGATTTTTATTATAAAAAATAAGCTGAAGGAAAGAAAAGGTATATCATTTCATGATTGTAAAAAATACCGGAAAACCCATCATGAAACCTGAGCAGGTCATGGAAAAGACGGTTAAAGCCATTGAAGAGATTACAGCAGATAGAGGATGTCCCCTGGAAAAAAACAAAGTTTGAAGGAAAAACACAAACTTGGCAGTTTATTTTTTTAGAAATAGATACTATAATACAGATAGTATCTATAGAGCCTCGAACCGCGAGAAAGGAGAGTGCTTCAATTGCATGATGATGTAAGAAGTGAACTGGAGCGATATATTGAAAAAATGCCGCCCTTACCTACCTCTATTGCTAAGGTTATGGATGTATGCAACAATCCCGAATCTTCTCCAGCAGATTTAAGTAGAGTAATAAGCCTTGATCCCGTTTTGATGGGCAAGGTAATGAAGTTAATTAATTCCGCTTACTATGGCTTAAGCAATAGAGTTAAATCTCTGACCAGGGCTGTTATCATGTTGGGCATAAACACTGTTAAAAACCTGGCTTTAAGTACGGCGGTTTTAGGTTCTGTAGGTAGCAAGACGGGGCAGGGCATTGATGTGGAAGGGTTTTGGGTCCACTCTTTAAGTGTGGGGGTTACTGCTAAACTAATTGCTAAGAAGAGGGGCGAGCCTGCCCGGGAGTTAGAGGAGTATTTTATTGCGGGACTCCTCCATGATATTGGAAAAGTGCCTTTTATTAACAGGTTTTCAAGTGTTTATAAAGAAACAATAAACTATGCTGATGAAAAATCATACCCCCTTTTTGCCGGGAAGACGGATTTTTTAGGCTGTAATCATGCCGAGGCAGGACAAATGATAGCGAAGGTGTGGAACCTGGATGAAAACCTGTCCCACTGTATTTCCTGTCATCACGAGCCCTATAAAGGGCCTCACCGGAATCTGGTTTACACCATAGCTGCTGCTAATTACTATATTAATAGAAAGGGGATAGGCTATTCCGGAGATATGCACCCTGAGGAATTAGAAGAAGGGGTTTTTGATTACCTGGGAGTTAGTTTTGCCGACCTGGATGGAATGGAGGAGGAAATTAAAGCAGCTATTGATAAGGCGAAGGTTTTTCTAGAGCTGGAAAAATAGCATAAAAAATTACTTTTTGTGTTTTGAACTAAGGGAAAGGAATGGTAATAAAGATGAAAATAAAACTGTGGGGTACCAGGGGTTCTATCCCTGTTCCCGGACCTGCTACCGTCAAGTACGGCGGCAATACTTTCTGTATTGAGCTGCGCTTTGGAGAGAAGGACCGGCTGGTTGTCATTGATGCCGGTACGGGCATCCGCCTTTTAGGTAATGATGTTGTAAAAAAGGACCTGGCCAGGGGGCCAGTTAAGGCCGACATATTTCTTACCCATACTCACTGGGATCATATCCTGGGATTTCCTTTTTTTACTCCGATTTTTATTAAGGGCACCGAATTAAATCTTTATGGACCTGTTACCTATGAAGAAGTTAGCCTGGAAAAGGTTATCGGTGACCAGCTGCAGTATCGTTATTTTCCTGTTAAACAAAGTGACCTTGCCGCCCAAATTAATTACATAACCCTTTCGGAAGGACGCCTGGACTTAGGGGACGGTATGCAACTGCAGACCAAATACCTTAACCATCCCTGTCTCTGCCTGGGTTACCGTTTTGAATTTGGTGGAAAAACATTTTGCACCGTATACGACCACGAGCCTTTTACCAATCTTTTCCCTACAGACCCTGCAGACCCCGGTTATGACGCCGTTATGGCTGATGAAGGGGAGATAGTTGCCCGGGAGGAAAATGAGCGGGTGCAGGATTTTTACCGGGGGGCTGATCTGCTGATCCATGACTGCCAGTATACCCGGGAGGAGTATCTTTCATCAAAAGTGGGCTGGGGACACAGCACCTTCGAATATGCTGTTGAGTCGGCCCAGGAGGCGGAGGTGAAAAAACTTGTCCTGGCTCACCATGACCCCATGCGAACTGATGCCCAGCTTGATGAACTGGCTGAATACTGCCAGTCGTTAAATGAGGGGTCCGCCATGGAAGTAGTTATAGCCCGGGAAGGGCAGGAGTTTGCTCTCTAATTAAAGAGATTACAGTAGCATGTAATTATTGTTGTTAAGGTTGGTCACAGTCGAGAAGTCTATTAATAAACTTACTTACTGCAACAAGGCGCGGAGCCATTATAAAATATATTTTTAGAGATTATTTTTAGAAAAGCGGGCACAGGATGTCTGCTTTTTATATATGAGAGCCATACATGAAGCCCTCTCAAGGGTTTGTGTATGGCTGTAATCTTTTTTTGGTACGCCCGGCATGGGTAGTAACCTGGCGGTGAAAGTCCTCTATGGGCTTGGCAGTTGGAACCATTTTGTTTTTTTTATAATCCAGGCAGGATTTATTTTTTTTATGCAGAATAGATAGAATGAAAGTAGCATTAATATATTAATAGTAGCATATCTGAAATATTGTTATAAGATTAGTAGCATAACAGAAATAAAAATCTAACAGTAGTGACATATTGCGAATTGTTTTACATAGTTAAATTATTTATACAGGGCAGGTGATGTTTTGTTCTTTAATGTTTATGGAGGGACGGTCCTTCATACTTCATACTGGTATGGCGGAAGTGCGAACAAAGGAAAGGAGGAGATGATTCATGAGTTGTAAAAGATTTACATTTTGTTTAATTATGATAATTGTATCAGGCTTATTGTTATCCCCTGTTTGCCTGGCTTCAGGGGGGGAGGTAACTGATGTTGAGCGACATGTGCCTGAAAGCATTGTTCCGGGAGAGGCAGCGGAAATAACACTGAGAATTACCGGGGAGAAGCCCTTCATAGCAGGAATAGTAGAATCAATTCCCCGGGGGTTTACTTTTCCTGAAAATGATGGGGATGTTTCCGGCTCCCAGTATTTCAAGATGGACAGGGATGCTGGGAAAATATCTTTTGCTGTTAGTGATGAAAGTGAAGTTTCTTATAAAATTATACCTTCCAGCAATGAAGGGGTTAGCTTTGAGGGATACTGGGTAGATATGCTATTACGGACCCCTGAACTCGATCAGGGAAAAGAAACCTGCTGGATACCTGTTACAGATCCCCATGTTGTTTCCGGTGCCCAGGGCACGGGCACTGTTAATGGCGGCCAGGCTGGCCACGGCCACGGCCACGGTGACGGTGGAACATGCCCTTCCCTGTGATGTTGACGGTGACAACAAATTAACTGAGGATGAGGTTTTT
>CAYYWR010000235.1:0-3408 GCA_964474145.1 uncultured Syntrophomonadaceae bacterium | reverse complement strand
GGGCAATAACTTCTGCTGAAAATTTAATTACCCCTTCTTCTTCACTCTCTTTATAATAAGCATGCTCCGCCGTGTCATTAATTAAAACACTTTTTCTGGTTTCCATAACCTTTTCCACCGCCGGGCTCAGGGGCCTGTTCAAAAACTCTTTTTTGGGAGCTCCGGAAACGGCAATTATTGTATCTCTATCTGCTATACAGGCAATGTGACCGATGGCTTCATAAAGGGAATCAACATATTCCTGGGCAAAATCTCCCAGCTCACCAATGGGTGAATATTTTTTTAATATAACCTCACCGTCCCGGTCAACAAATATCTCTAATGGATCTCCTTCTCTTATACGTAAAGTTCTCCTGATTTCTTTTGGAATAACTACTCTGCCAAGGTCATCAATGCGTCTTACGATTCCTGTTGCTTTCAAAATACCTTCCCTCCTTTTTCTGCTTTCAATTACATTTTAAACCTTCTTTATTTTAGTATATATCTAGAAAGAACCTTTTATTCATTTTTGTTTTCAAAATATTACCCCTCTAGATAATTTACTATGTCTGCTTCATGGTACAGATCTTCAAAATACTGGGAAAACACTTCCTCCTGCTTTAAGGCTAAGACTTCCTCCTTTACCTCTTCGTAACCATAAATAGTTTCATCCTCTTTTTCGTGAAGCCGGATAATATGCCACCCGAATTTTGTTTCCACTGGAGAACCGATTTCCCCTGTGGTTAACTCAAAAGCAGCCCTGGTAAAGTCCTGGTCATAGCTGGGGTCGTCTTCAACAATAACGAACTCTCCAGGCTGGTCCATGGAAACATCTTCTAAAACTTCGCTGAACTCTTCTCCTTCTTCTATGCGTTCAAAGGCCTCATCCGCCTCTTCTTCATTTTCTACCAGGATATGAGATACCTTAACACTGGCAGGCGTCATAAAGTGGCTCTGGTTTTCTTCATAGAACTGCTCTGCATCTTCCCGGGTGACACCTTCTACAATATGGTCATACAAAATTTTTGTCTTGTAGCTTTCCCGCACCAGATCTTTCAAAACTGATTCAGAAAGATTTAACTCCTCCAGCCTCTCATGAAAATTTTCTTCTGTTTGGAATTGCTCTGATATCATTTCTCCTACTTCCTTGTGGTAATTGGCTTCCAGTTCCTCTTCATCAATGGTTAACCCTAAGCTTTCTATTTCCTGCTCAACCAAGTGCCCCTGAATCATGGAACTCAAAAGGTTTTGCTCCACAAAAGCCTTAAAAGACTCATCCTCTTCCAGGGATTGCGCATATTCCGGCATGAGAAAATCAAATAAAAGCATTCTGGACTCCAGCTGGCTCAGGGTAATTTCCCGCCCATTCACTTCAGCTACAATATCTTCCTCTTCCTGACATCCCACAGTAGTTGTCAAAAGAAGGGCTGTGACAATAACAAATGATATAAATAACCCCTGCCTCTTAGAAAACAAGCTCATGGCTAGCACCCTTTCTATTTTTTCCTTATTATCAAATAAATATCCTTTAATAATATATTAATTATAAGGCATTATCTCCCTGTCTGCAAGTACCAAAAGCTCCCGGCAGAAATCTAATAATAAGGAGAGGAGTTTTTCCTCCCTCAGGTTTTTGGTAGCCAGCTTGAAGCCTGCCTGTTTCCCCAAAAGAAGGCTGACCTCTCCAGAAAAATTCCTGGCAATATTTATTAGTTCTTCACCGCTGCCAATATGTCCCGGCGAAAACTTGATTACCGCAAACTCTTTTTCCTGCACTATTGACACTATGTTTAGAAGCATGGCATATACTTTTAGACGGGATACATCTATCAGGTTTTTCACGGGCCGGGGCATTTGGCCATAACGGTCATTTAATTCCTTTTCCATATCCTCTGCATCCCCTATAGACTCAATGGAGGCCATTTTCTGATATACATACATTTTTTGACTGTGGTCAGGAATATAAGCGTCAGGCATATAGGCGTTTACCTGTATTTCCAGTTTAATATCCGGAGGCTCTACCGTCTCAACCCCCTTCATTTCTTTGATGCTCTTCTCTAATAGCTGACAGTAAAGGTCATATCCTACAGCTGCCATAAACCCGTGCTGTTCCGGGCCCAAAATGTTTCCTGCACCCCTGATCTCTAGATCCCTCAAGGCAATTTTAAAACCGGAACCCAGCTCTGTAAATTCCTTTACAGCCTTCAACCTCTTCTCGGCCACCTGGGATAGAACCTTGTTTTTTTGAAACATCAGGTATGCATAAGCCAGCCGGTTAGACCTTCCTACCCTTCCCCGGAGCTGGTACAGCTGGGCCAGCCCCATTTTATCTGCATCATAAATTATCATGGTGTTTACGTTGGGGATATCCAGGCCTGCCTCCACAATAGTTGTGCTCAGGAGAATGTCGTACTGGTGGTTTAAGAACATGTGCATCACCTTTTCCAGCCTGGCCTCGGAAACCTGCCCGTGACCGATACCTATGTGAGCTTCGGGGAGGATTTTTCTCAACTTCTCCCCCCATTTTTCTATGGTTTCCACCCGGTTGTATACAAAGTAAACCTGGCCTCCCCGGTTCAGCTCCCTTATGACAGCCTCCCTGATCACTGCTTCGGAATACTCCATCACGTAAGTCTGAATGGGGTACCTGTCCTCCGGGGGCGTTTCTATAACGCTCAAGTCCCTTGCCCCCACCAGGGACATGTGCAGAGTTCTGGGTATGGGAGTTGCCGTCATGGTGATAACATCTACGTTTTCCCGGAGCATTTTAATTTTTTCCTTATGCCGCACACCAAATCGCTGCTCTTCATCTACAATTAACAGACCCAGTTCTTTATAGATAATATCGGAGGATAACAGGCGGTGGGTCCCGATAATTATATCTATCCACCCCGATTTAACCTGCCTTACAGTTTCCTTTTGCTGTGACGGCCGGTTGAAGCGGCTGAGCACCTGAATATTCACAGGAAAGCCGGCAAACCTCTCCTTGAAACTGTTAAAGTGCTGCTGGGCCAGGATTGTGGTGGGAACCAAAAAGGCCACCTGCTTCCCCTCCATAACTGCTTTAAAGGCAGCCCTCAGGGCTATTTCTGTTTTGCCATATCCCACATCACCACATATTAATCTGTCCATGGGCTTTTCCTTTTCCATATCCCTTTTAACTTCTTCTATAGCCTTGAGCTGATCCTCTGTTTCTTTATAGGGGAAACGGGCCTCAAAGTCCCTCTGCCACGGGTGATCCGGGGAAAAGGCGTGGCCCTTTTCAGACTGCCGGGCAGCATAAAGGGAAAGAAGTTCCCGGGCCAGCTTTTCAACGGACTCTTTTACCCGGTTTTTAACCCGGGTCCACTCACTGCTCCCCATACTGTGGAGTCTGGGTTTCTTGTTCTCCGCTCCTGTATATTTATTTATCAAATTAACCTGGTCTGT
>CAYYWR010000234.1:0-3428 GCA_964474145.1 uncultured Syntrophomonadaceae bacterium | reverse complement strand
CTGCCGGATAGTCTTTAACTTTACTTTTTGCAGCAGCTATATATAAAAAATTATGAAGTGTTTTTGTTTTCCTGAAGGGATAGTCCATCAGGAGCTTCAACAAAAGAATGTGGTTTAATGTATAAGATACAGAAGTGTTAGGTAACATATTTTACTATGTCTCCTTATAATGTTTAGTGTTTATAATATGTATTATTGGATATCTTCTTATTCTCCTGGAGACGAAGTAATTTATGTTACTTATAAACAGACCTTCTTAATTTTAATAATTTATCCTTTTTTACAAATTATTCGTGACTGGGGTTACCCTTGACCTTTTGGATACCTGCCATAATAGCCCTTATAACATCTACATTTTTTTGTATGTCTATAGTATCAGTTTTACCATAGGCTTCTCCTCTTTCCGTAATCACATATTTAGAAGGCAGTTGATTTAAAGCAATTCCCGCAACATCCAGCCTGCACCTGTCACATTTACACATATCTTCTTCCCGCATGTAATCATCCAGTACTTGAAAAACTACTGTCTCCATCAGATTTTTTAATTTCAACAGTAAACCTCCCTTCCTTTATTTTAACTTTTTTATACAAGCTTTCCTCCCTTCCTCACCTTAATATTATTCCTCCCCTTAACTTTAATCTAATAAAAATTTTTCTTCAATAACATTTACTATTCCCACAGCATCCTCCAGGTCAAATACTGTTATCCCCTGGACATCAAAGGAATAGTCACTGGCCAGGGCAAAAAGATCCTCCAGGGGAGATACCAGCTCCATCTTTTTTGCCCTTTCTTTACGGAACACCTCTAATTTAGGCTTATTCCCAAATTTATAACCCTCGGTTATTATGATATCAACATCCTTAATTGTACCTGCGATCTCCTCCAGGGAGAGCTCCCGGTCCAGCTCCCGTACCAGGGCAAACCTCCTGGGGGAAGATATGGCTGAAACAGCAGCTCCTGCTTTCCGGTGGAGCCAGGTATCCTTACCCGGTTGGTCCCAGTCAAAACCATGCACATCATGTTTCACCGTTGCTACCCGGTAGCCCCTTCTGTTAAGCTCTGGAATTAACTTGCATATCAAAGTGGTTTTGCCGCTGTTAGACCAGCCTACTACTGAAATTATAGGAATCATTAGCCATTACTCCTTCCCGGCATCCCGGAAGCCAATTGTGCCTCAGGTAAAAATAATATTTACTTTATCCCCCGGGTAAAAAGGGCCCTTTCCCCTGGGAATATGAATTAAGGAATTAACCCCGGCAAAAGAAGACAGCCCATGCCCCCTCGTTTCCGTCAAGAGCAGGCCTTTCTCGGTACTGGTGTGTGCTTTAAAATACCTGTCTTCAGAAAACCTGCCTTCAATATATTCTGTTAGTTGAGCCTCTTCCTGGTTTTCCAGGTATTTTTCCAATCCCTGAATTTTCTTTAACAGGGGCCTTACAAAAAGTTCAAAGGATACAAAAGCCCCGGCGGGACTTCCGGACAACCCAAAAAATAACTTTTCCCCTTTCACAGCCACCACAGTATGTCTGCCTGGTTTTATGGCAATTTTTCTAAACAATATTTCTGTGCCCAGGGATAAAAAAACCTTTTCTATCAAGTCATATTCCCCTTCCGATGCTCCCCCTGTAGTAACTATAACATCGACTTTTTCTTTATTACCTTGAATTTTTTTAATAATTTCCCCTTCTCTATCCCTGGATATTCCCATGATAACAGGCTTTCCCCCACTGGAGATTACTTGACTGGCCAGCATAAAACTGTTGGTATTGCGGATTTTCCCCGAACCAGGCTTCGGTTTTTCATCTGCATAAACAATTTCATCGCCGGTAACCAGTATACCTGCCCGGGGAGAGGAATATACCTTGACCTGCCTTCTGCCTGATAAAGCCAGGAGCACAGATTCCCCGGGACCAATAGCACTGCCCTTCCTCAACAGAACCTGCCCTTCCTTTATTTCCTCTCCTTCCAGGGAAAGGTTGTCTTTATGCCTTACCCTGGCTGTAAAAGTTGCCCAGCTGTCCTGCCAGCTAACCTCCTCAAAGGGAACAACAGCATCAGCTCCTTCAGGCAAAGGGGCCCCCGTCATTATTTTTGCTGTTAATCCCGGCTTAATTTTAAAATCAGGGACCTCTCCCGCTGGCAGAGTAGCTATAATCTTCAAAGTCAGGGGGTTATCAGGGGTAGCTGTTGCCAGGTCCTGGGATCTTATGGCAAAACCATCCATTCTGGAGCGGGTATAAGGAGGATAGTGACTATCTGATTCAATGTTTTCCGCCAGGACACAATTATATGTGTCACCTATTTTTTTTGAAATTACAGGCATCCTTCCGGCAACATCCATTATCAGGCGCAGCCCCTTGCTAACCTCCAATTTGCAGCATTCCCCTCTTATTACAGTTAAATCTGCCACCAGGATTATTATCAATCTTTTCCGGATCGGGTCGTAATTCTAAGGCCTCCAAAAACATCTCCTCCATTTTTCCCACATCTCCTTTTGCTGTCAGAAGGTCAATCTCATCGGCAGAAAACAGGCAGGGCTTTATTTTCCCATCGGAAGTAATGCGAAGCCTGTTGCACTTTGCACAAAAATGCCTGCTAACCGGGGATATGAATCCCACCAGCCCCCTGGCCCCTTTAACACGATAATAGGAGGCAGGTCCGTTACCCTGGAGAAACTCCACCATTTGAAGGGTTCCCACTCCGCTGCAAAGGTCTTTAATCTCGGAAATAGGCATAAAGCAGTCCCCCCACTGTTTTTGGTGCTGGCTGTTTATCGGCATGTACTCAATAAATCTAACATGCAGGTCATTTTCCAGAGTAAGTTCAGCAAACCTGGACACCTCATTATCATTAATACCCTTCATGGCCACAACATTTATTTTTACTGGAGTCAGCCCTTCCTCCAGGGCCTTATAAATTCCATTAAGGGTTTTTTCCAATATACCCCCCCGGGTTATCTTTTTAAAATTAGCAGGCTCCAGGGAATCCAGGCTAATATTTACCCTGTTCAAACCAGCTTCAGCCAGTCTGGGAGCAAGTTCATTTAAAAGAATGCCGTTAGTAGTTAAAGAAAGGTCATTAATTCCCTCAACGGCAGATATCCTGGACACCAGATCCTGGATGTCTTTTCGGATTAAGGGTTCTCCCCCTGTAAGCCGTATCTTGCTGATTCCCAGTTTGCTGGCTGTTTCAGTCATTTTAATAATATCCTCAGCGCTTATAACCTGTCCTTCTTTGGGGGAGCATGCTCCTATTTCGGGAACACAGTAAAAACAATTTAAATTACATTTATCTATTATAGAAATCCTGAGATAGTTAATATTCCTTCCATATGGATCGATTAAATTCCCCACTTTTATCCCTCCAGAAATAAAAATCAACTAGCTGCTAAAAAGGCTAGTTGATTTAACAACATAATTCTCCTTTC
>CAYYWR010000233.1:0-3453 GCA_964474145.1 uncultured Syntrophomonadaceae bacterium | reverse complement strand
TTTAAAATTTTCTGTTTTAAATAAATAATCCCGTGAACTGTTTATTATTTAAATAAACAGTTCACGGGAATTTATTCTTAATTACATTCTTTTCAAATAATAAAACCATTTACCTGAAACTATTTATCAGGAGAGGAAGAAATATCTTTTTCCTTTTGTCTTTTCTCTTTAAAGTTCAAGTAAGGCTTTCTCAGGACAACTAATATAATAGCCAGGAGAATTATAAAGGGAAGAGCTCCCATAATAAAAATAACCAGTCCCCGGGCAGACATTATGATGGCGTTTATACTATTTATTAAAGAGTGATATCCCCCTGTGAGCATGTCTACAAAATCAATGGAAGCAATGCCTGTAGAAGCCAGGGTAGTTTCACTCAAATAAACATTTATAGTTGACATATTTACCTGGTTTTTTAGATAATTAAAGTCTCCCGTTAAAGACTCGATTTCTCCCCTGACCCTTTCCAGCTCTTTTTCTACTGCCAGCACATCCTCCACGCTATCTGCCATTTGTAGTATTTCCGCAAGTCTTTTTTCCTGGGAAGCCAGGTTATTTATCCGGGCCTCAAGATCTATATAGCGCCGGGTCACATCTTCCTGTGAGGTAGAAAGGTGCTCCACTTCTCCAACTTCCTCTATTTCATTTAGCATAAGATTAAATCTATCAGATGGCACCCTCAGGGTTATTGATGCATGTGCATTTTTATCCCTTCTGTTAATAGAAGAATCTGAAACAAATCCCCCCAGATCCCTTGCTTTTTCTTCCAGCAGACCAATAGAATCATCCAGACCTTCAACTTTTACATTAACGCTGGCTCTGGATATTTTATGAGTCTCCTGGCTTTCTGATAAGCTGTCGTCATCAGTAGCTCCCCGGTCGGCATACTCAGGAGCAGGAGATGCCTCCTGTTCAAAAGCAGCCCTATCTGTCATAGCGTCTTGGGAAGTAGCGCAGCTACTACCTGTAATCACTAAAGCCAAAAAAAACACTATAAGAACTACAACCCTGGCCAAGGGTGAATTGATGTAATTCAAGTTTTTAACCCCCTTATAAAAACTAATTGACGCTATATTACTATCGGGCCCATCCCAGGCTTTTTCTCTTCTGGTAATCCTGCAGGGCAAAATAAAAAGCCGATACACTCAGCCTGGCACAATGGGCCTTATCCTGGGGAAGTCCCCCCAGCTCATTTACAATATCCTCCCCGGAGATCTCCTTTGCCTCCTGAAGGCGCTTACCCTGTGCCATTTCGGTCAGCATACTGGTAGTGGCGATTAGCGTACTACAACCAAATATTTTAAACTTTACTTCTGTAATTATGTCCCGGTTTACTTTAATAAAAATTTTTAAATGATCTCCGCAGTCGGGGTCACCATATGTCCCAACACCATTAGCATCAGGTATTTCACCAATATTCCGGGGGTTTGTAAAGTGTTCTACAACCTTCTGGTTATACATATGCTTTTCGCTTCTCCTTCCCCTATCCTGGAATTAAGAATTAAATTTTTATCCCTCTAATTAATGCAACCTGGCTGCTTGTATATCCGTATTCTTTCGACTATAACCAAACTGGTTACTTATAAATTAGGCATTCAGCAGCTATTATCACAGCAGGCAAATATTAAATCTAAATAAATATCAATATCCTTATCATATTTTTCGATATCACCCTGCTGGCAAAGTCTAGTAAAATCTGGGTCCATGGGAAAAGATCCCAGCAAGTGTATACCTATTTTTTTTGCAGCTTCCCGGGCATGGCTGGAACCAAAAACCTCTATACTTTCCTGACAGTGGGGGCATTTGGCGTAACTCATATTTTCTACCACACCTATAACAGGCTTTTCCATTCTTGTAGCCATATTTGCAGCCTTTTTTGCTATGTGTAAAGCTAATTCCTGGGGAGTGGAAACCAATATTATTCCATCTATATGCATTAATTGTAAAGCTGTCATGGTTTCACCAGAAGTCCCGGCAGGAAGATTTACTAGAAGGTAATCCAGTTCCCCCCAGGCTACATTACTCCAGAGCTGCTTCACAACACTTTCTACCACGGGCCCCTTCCTTGATACAGGTTCTTTATCGTTATCCATATTCAGATTAATAGATCCAATTTTTATTCCCAGGGAACTTTTAAAGGGCATCAGGGATGAACCATATATTTCCATAGGACCGTTCATGCCAAATATTTTAGGTATGCCAGGACTATCTATATCTGCGTCTAAAATACCTGCTTTGCAGCCTTTTCGTGCCAGTAATACCGCCAGTATTCCAGTTATTGAAGACTTGCCAACACCGCCTCTACCGCTCATTACAGCTATTACCTTATTTACTTTTTTTGCACCTGTATCTCCCATAATTGCTCCAGGCCTCCGTTTAAAAAAATGAACAACTAGCAAACTAATCTAGTCAATACAGTATAATATTTAACATACACTTATTCTCTTAATTATAATGGTATAAGCCGCATATATCAATTATTATATTTTTATTAAAACTAAAAACCCCCACCTTTAATACCGGGTATTTCTGTGGCAATCCTGCTATTAACCAGATTGTTTCTTCCTTTTTTTCCCTCTCTTTGAAAGTCAGGGTAGTGGCAGGCCACCCATTGAAAACCAGTTTTTTCTAGCACTGGCTCTTTTTCATGGCAAATATTTAAAGGGTGCTGACAGTAAACATGGTAGGAGCAGCCCTTTTGCCCGTCATGCTTAACTTTTACAGTTCTCTTAATTGAGGGAACCTGGATTTCCAGAGAAGGTGCCATTTCCAGAAGAAGCCTGGTATAGGGATGAGAAGGAAACCGGAAAACTTCCGAAGTAGGGCCTTCTTCTACCACTTTTCCTGAAAACATAACGGACACCCTGTCCCCCACTTTTCCCGCCAGGGCCAAGTCATGGGTAATCAAAATAAGGGCAAAGCCCTGCTGGTTCTGCAGTTGCATCAGCAACTTCAATATCTTGGCCTGTACACTGGCATCCAGGGATGCACTGGGCTCATCAGCAATTAAAACCCTTGGCTTCATTACTAAAGACCGGGCTATGGTAACTCTCTGCAGTTCTCCCCCGCTTAACTCATGGGGATATTTATGGAGAAAAAAACTGTCCTCAGGCAACCCTACCAGCTTGAGGGCCTCTTTTACTGATTCTGCCCTACTTTCTTTATCCCCTATCCCCTGAATCTCCAGGGGCTCCTCCACCAGGTCATGAACCATCATCCGGTGGCTTACCGCCTCCTGGGGGTTTTGAAAAAGCATCTGCAGGTAACGCCGCTGCTCTTTTCTTTCTTTTTTGGGAAGGGAATACAGTTCCCTTTCCTGAAAAAAGACCTTCCCCCTGGTGGGAGGGTTTATGCCCGCCAGTATATGTGCCAGGGTAGTTTTCCCGGAACCGCTTTCCCCAACCAGAGCCAGTATTTCCCCTTCTTTAAGAGTAATATTAGTGTTATCTACGGCAT
>CAYYWR010000232.1:0-3458 GCA_964474145.1 uncultured Syntrophomonadaceae bacterium | reverse complement strand
ATTTGGGACCATAGCAAAAAGTTTCAAACCGATATTTCTTAATATCTTTGTCAAAATCCCACTGTATTTCAACATTAGCCATGTTTGCCCAAATACAATTAAAACATTTTGTTTTCCACAAAGTCTTACTTAATAACCTGGCCCCTCTTTTCTCATATGTCTGTATGGAGGGCGGGATCATTATCCATGGTGGTGGTATTACATTAAAATTTTCATTTACTCTATCCAAAAGCTTTAAAGAGCCTGCCCTGTAATAGTCTGCAAATTCTCTTTCTTTATAATTTTTTGTCCAGGCTGTTCCTTTAAGGATATCATCTATCCGAAACAATCCTTTTGACTGCTGTTTTTCAGAAATTGCAACCGTAAACTTATTTTTAGAATCACTACTGCATCCTTCTATAAACAAGTTGTATCCCAAATGAGAGTGGGTTCTATTATCTGTGAGATACCTCCACACCTTTGTTCGGGGCTGAACAGACTCAACTCTTCCCTCCCAATTTATTTTTAAAGAAGTATTATCTGGGTTATGACTTGTCATTCCATCTCAATCCTTTTCACTTAGCATCTTTATAAGCATGTGGCTGAAAGGCAAGTGTTACCAGGAGGGCGGCGTGCGTGCATGGAGCTAAGTGATTCTGGTCAACCAGCCGTTATTGTTAATGAGACGAGGATTAAAGATTGGCCTTTATTGCAACAAATTACTTGCCCTCTTTTTTAGTCTCCCCAATTATTACTCCAATAACAAGGCCTATACCCAGCCCCAGCCCAATACTATTTATTATCATCCCAATTATTATACCCAGGGCAACCCCCAAACCAAGCCCAACCGGAATCCTTAAATCAGATTTTCTTTTACCCATTTAATAACCCCTCCAGGCTGGTGGTTTATCTGCAATTATACAACTTTAATTCCTCATAGGTAGGCTAAAAACCCATTGCAATCCACTAATAATAGCATACTTTTGCAAGCTAAAGGAATGCAAGCTTACCAGATAAAATGATTAATATCTTTATTCAACACGCATTAAAAAAATCCTTCTTAATCTCTCAATCAGATATACGGTTTTTTGTTAAATAATCGTTTCCATGCAACCTTTCTCAGGCCCCATGATTTCCCGGCTATAATACTTAGTTTATTTACTTTATTTTAATTTCATCTTACTTTTCATGGTCCCATCCCCTTGGTTCAGGACAGTGGACCTTCTCCTTGGTTTAAAAGGACCCCGGGGTTCAGCACAAAATAAACCAGGAGAACCGTGCCCGGGGTTCAAGCCCTGGAATTCTATTTAGTCCAGCGTTTCCTGAGCGTGCAGTTTTTTCATGTACTCTGGTGTGAGATATTTTTCAGCTGCAAGCAAATGATGCAAGTAACTTCTCGCAGGTTTTAAGCCCTCCTTTATTTTGTCTCCTTGGGCTATATAAACCACTGCTTCTAGCTCACTATCTTTAAACTTTACTTTTAATTTACTACGATTATAGTGATGGGGATAACCTTCAAAAACATCCAGCTTTTCAATCTCCGCCTCCGGTATATCATAAAGTATCCCTTCCACTACTTCGTTTTCCCGGTGTTCAATATTAGCAAAGCCTTCTCCGGGATTCCTGGATGCCAGTTTATTAAACTGCAGCCTGTATCCTTTTAATACAGCCTGTCCCATCATGGTAAAATTCACGTTTCTGTCTTCCATTCGCTCCGGGTTCATATTAGATCCATAGGCAAAATAGTACACTCTCCCACTCCCCTAACCTGTAATGATTTTGATATCAGCTTTCCAGTTGTAGGACAATAAGCTCCTTTCCAGTATATCAACTATATTTGTTTTTGCAAATATCTCTATTTGCTAAAGGAAAAGAATATTATGTGGTGCTAAATGATTTCCCAAATAAAAAGAAAGTATGCATTTTTCAAAATAGTAGGAGAGTCAGGCCTGGTCTGGTAACAGGAAGCCAATTTTTTTATTATATTCATAATAAAACTTATTTATTAAAAAATTAATTATTTTTATAATTATTGTTACATGATAATTATTGTTATGCTATAATACAAATATCCTATATTTTAAGCTTAAAAAAATCAAGTGAGGTGATAGTTAATATGAATATCTCCCGGAGAAACTTCCTGAAACTATCCTGTTTAGCCCTATTGACGGGAAGCCTGACTGGTAAGCTGGGCTGCAACCTTGCTGCAGGTCCTCCTGATTCACCTGAATGTCTTGATTATCCTGGACTTCCTGACTCCCCGAAAATTGACATCCTGGAAAAGGAAATAGAAACCCATTTGGAAAATAACAGTAAACTCAATGAAACTTTTGATTTATACAAAGGGGTCCTGGCTGTTCACCTGGCTTACATGGATGAAATTGAGGTTTCCCTTCCTTTTAAAGAGAAAGAAATCAGGAATTTGTTCAGAAACAAACGGTATGTTCTAAATCAACATAAGCTAAAATTTGACCCTCCCATCTTTAAAGAAATACTCCACTCCATAGCAGGAGTCATGAAAGAAAAAAATCCTCTAACCCCTGAATCCTTCATGAATTTGCTGGAAGTCCAGGAGTTTAAGACAGGAAATGTCCAGGAATTTTTAAGCAGGGCCACCTCCTGTGACAAATTAGAGATGGAAAATTATATTCAGGAAATTGGTATGGATAAAAGGGCTAAGGTGGACAAGGAACTTATTTCCTTTGTGACCTTTGCCAGCGCCAGCCCTTTTTACAAAAGGTGCCGGGAAGAAGTAAAAAGCATTACCGACTTTTCATTATGGCGACTGGGGTTCTGCCCTGTTTGTGGCCAAACAGCTACTATAGCTAAACACAGGCAAGAGGATGGCGCACGAATAATGGAATGCTGGTTGTGTCATGCCGAGTGGTATCATCCTCTAATGGAGTGCCCCTATTGCGACAACAATGACCAGAGTAAGCTCCGTTTTTTCTATGTTAACGGGGACAACTCCCGCCAGGTACACGTATGTCAAAAATGTAAACACTACTTAAAGGTTATTGATGGTAGAGCCATGAATAAAGAGGCAACCCTGGAAGTAGAAGATATTGCTACCGGGTACCTGGATGTAGTGGCTAAAAAGGAGGGTTATAATCCTCCTGCCCAAAATATAAGTGTTTATTATTAATCTAAAGTATAATGTATTTAACATTCTTTAACTTACCAGTTCTACCTGGCCCGACTCGCCGTTTACCCTTACTATTTGGCCATTTCTAACTTTAGTAGTTGCATCTTCCAGGCTTGCAACTGCCGGAAGTCCATATTCCCTGGCTACAACAGAACCGTGGGATATAGGCCCGCCTGTTTCCATTATCAGCGCTCCCAGCTTTAAAAACAGCGGCGTCCATGCAGGGTTTGTTCCTGCTGTTACTAATATGTCGCCCTTTTCTAGCTTATAGCCCTCTTCGGGAAAAGCTAAAACTTTTACTTTTCCTTCATAGACCCCTGGTGAAACCGGGATA
>CAYYWR010000231.1:0-3473 GCA_964474145.1 uncultured Syntrophomonadaceae bacterium | reverse complement strand
GATTTACCAGCAGGTATATTTCCTCTGATCTGATGAGTAGATGAACATAATATACAAAAGCCAGCAGTATTATTGTTCGAAGGACTGCTTCCCCATTAAATGAGCGCACTCTAAAAAAGTTCAAGGTATTACCCCCTGAAAAATGGTATTAAAGAGAAAAAGAACGCTAAAAGTTATCAAAATAATTATAATAACCAGCTTTATTACAAAGGCCCTCTGAAAACTACCGTTTAATAATAGAAGGTTTTTTATATCCAGCACAGCCCCAAAAACCATGAAGGCCATAACTGAACCCATGGGAAAACTGGGAGTAAAGCTCATGGCAATGAAGGCGTCGGAGGTGGAACATACAGACAGCACAAAGGCAAAAGCCATCATGGTAAAAAGTGAACCCATAGTGCTTTCGCTGAAAATAGAAATGGTCTCCCGGGGAACATATATCTGTAGATATGTGGAAAAGGCGGCACCGATAATAATGAACCGGCCCACATCAAAAAACTCTACAGTACCGTGCCTTATAACCCCTGCCAGTTTCTTGTTAAGGCTTTTTACCTGATTCCCCTGCTGACCACAGTAACCACACCGACATCCGCTAAAAGACAGGCCCTCCTGCAAAACCTTCTTCTTGTAAGGTAGTAAAAGGAAAAATGCTCCCCCTATTAAGGCAATAATTATTCCCAGCCCCAGACGCCAGAGGGCTACCCGGGGATTCAAAGGAAAAGCATAAAGGGTAGAAGCAATAACTACCGGATCCACCACCGGAGCAGCCAGCAAAAAAGTGACTGCCGAAGCCAGGGGAACACCCTTTTGAACAAGTCTACGCATAACAGGAATAATTGCACAGTCACATACAGGAAAAAACACTCCTGCTATAAGGGCCATGCCCATGGAAAGAAAAATGTTTCTAGAAAATAGACGGGTGAAAAAAGTTTCGGGAACAAAAACCTGGATAAATGCAGAAACCAGGACCCCCAACAGTATGAAGGGAAAGGCCTGGACCAGAATACTCAAACACATAGTGTTAAAAGTTAAAAAACGGGGAAAGTAAATATCCATTACACTCCTCATCTGTGCCTGGTAGGCCAGGAAAGAAAGAAGAATGACCCCGTATATTAAGTTAAGGGATATCATGTGATCCCAGGAGGCTATGAGTTTAACACCTGCATCCTGGTAAAACTCGGGTTCCGGAATGTTTTCTTTCCAGTCCCCGGGGGCAGGAATCTCAATAATCTCTGCTGACTTGTTAAAGCCCTTTATCTTTTTGTAAGTATCTGCAATTTTCTTTCTATCAATCATGTCCGTATGGGTCAGGAAAATATAATCACATTGGGTCAAAGGTTCCATCAGCAGGTCCCCAAAATTTGCAGCATAAATATCCAGGGTAGAAGTATTAACCACCCCGCTAATGTTTTTTACCTTTAGTGCTTTTCTAATTTTCCGGGTCTCCAGGACTTCCAGCAGTAACTCCAGCTGCAGCATGCCGTTATACTCAATTATCACCCTCTGGGGCTTAAAAAGTTCCACCAGAGAAAACAAGTGCTCCAAATCTGGAGGTCGGGACCCCTCCAGAATTTCATTAGCAAAAAGAGGGTTTTCTGCCACATCCCTGCCTGGCGACTCTCTCCCCTTTTCATACTGCAAGAGAAGGACTTTTTCCCCCTGGGAAAGGTAATGTTCCACCATGCTGCTGGCCAAAAGGGTCTTGCCAGAGCCCAAAAAGCCGGTAACAATATCTATCGTTGCCATTTTCCCCCCCTAACCTGGATTATGCTTTTTCAAACAATTTCTCCAGTTTTCTCTTGTTTAAGTTCCTGCCAATTACCAGTAACTTCCCGGCATCTCCAGGGGATAATTCATTAATGTTATCTTCCCCCGGCACATAATCAAACCTGACCCGGGAGCCATCCTCCAGGAAAACAAGACCCTTGGCCCTGAAAACTCTACCGTACTGCCCTTCTTCCCTTAATAACTTCAATATTTTTTTTAGCTTTTCTTTACTGTACTTTTTGTCTGTTTCCATTCCCCAAAAATCAAATATATCTGTAGCTGCTGGAGTATGATTTTCGGATTTAATATAACTGGTAAAAGCCTTTTCCAGCAGGGAGGCCTTTCTCTTCTGCAGGGCACCGTTACGAGCAGTCTCCAAAACACTTTTCCCGGGCAATTCTTTCCAGGAACAGGACACTACTTCTGCTTCCGGGTTAAGCATCTTTATACTGGAAACCACTTTATTTACTATCTCCGGGGCACACTGGGAAGCCCTGCTCAAAAATATTCCTTCACCGTGCACTACCTGGTCCAAATAAAAATCACCAAAATTTATGGCATAGGACTCAAAGTTTAACACGTCTACTACTGCCATAAGGGTATCTACCTGTAATTGGCACTTTTCAGATGCCTGTTCCAGGGCCTTCCTGGTTTCAGACAACCGGGCCACCCCCGAGGGCTCAATAATAATTCTATCGGGCTGGAAGTTGGCAGATAATTCCTCCAAAGCATCTACGAAATCTCCCACCAGGGTACAGCATATACATCCGGAATATATTTCTTTTACCTGTACAGCTTCCCCAGCCAAAAGCTCACCATCTATGCCCACTTCACCATATTCGTTTTCCAGTACTACTACCTTCTCCTGTTGAAAAACATTTTCCTCCAGAAGCTTTTTTATCAGGGTGGTCTTCCCCGCTCCTAAAAAACCTGAAACTACGTTAATCTTCATACCTTCTACTCCTTAATAAGTCCAGTCAATCCCGGAACTTGAGATAAAACTGGATTATATTATATCAAAAGTAACTAAAATATAAAACGCATATCGATAAGCGATGGCTTAGCGGATTCTGTTAATAGCAAATCTTTCGCTGTAGTGCTAACACTACAGCGAAAATTTGCAGTAAGCGGTGCCATGGGGACGGTTCCAGCGTACCCGAAGCGTAGCGAAGGGCCGAAGGGAATACGATGGAACCGTCTCCGTGGCTTAGCGAATTTATATCTTTCGCTGTAGTACTAATAAAAAATAACAGTTCCCAGTTGAAAAAAAATGCCGGCGATTAAAAAAGAAAATACGGTAGTAAAAACCAAAACGGCAAAAGCGGTAGAAAGATTGAACTCCCTGGCTAAAACAGCTATCATGGCTATACATGGAACATAAAAAAGACCTACCACCGCTCCTACAAAAAGCTGAAGCATGGTAAGCTCCATTTCCAGAAGGGGAAGAACCGTCAATTCCCGCCTGAAAATGCCCAAAACTAAAGGAACAGCTGCCTCCTGGGGAAGCCCCAGCCAACCCACCACCAGGGGACTTAAAAGCCTCCCCCAGGCTGTCATTAAGCCTGTTTCATAGAGGAGCGCTGCCACGGCTACAGCAACAATCATGGGCACAGCACCATCCAGGATAAAACCCTTTAGCCTGATCCATACTTTCTTGAATATAATACCTTTCCCGGGCACCAGGAGGTCCGGTATTTCCATCAGGG
>CAYYWR010000230.1:0-3491 GCA_964474145.1 uncultured Syntrophomonadaceae bacterium | reverse complement strand
AAAAAATTATTTGGGATTACTTTAGATGAAGATAGGGAGGTAGTTTTCACCATAACCAATAGTGATCTGGAGGATAAGATTTTTAATGAAATAATACAAAAAGGCAAACTTAATGAACCTGGAAAGGGAATCGTTTTTGTAATAGATTTAAAGAAAGTTGAGGGCATTGTGCACTTGGTAAAGGGGGCTCATGTTGAAAGTGACTGAAATAAATTATAAAGGAAAAGAGTGCAGGATAAAGTTTGATCTAATAATTACTATTGTTAATAGAGGGCGGGCACAACTAGTGGTAGAAGCATCTAAAAAAGCTGGTGCTGAAGGCGGTACCATTTTAGGTGGACGAGGCACAGGGATTCATGAAAAAGCCAAGCTCTTTGGTGTGACTATTGAACCAGGAAAAGATATAGTTTTAACTCTGGTTCCCAGGGATACTGTAGAAGATGTCCTTAATGCAATTTTACATGAAGCAGAACTCCATAAACCTGGCAAAGGGATCGCCTTTACTTTGGAAGTAAAAAGGGTTGCAGGTATTACCCACCTGCTGGAGGAAGAAGTCAGAAATAAAATTGACAACAGCTTATAAAAACTGCTGCTCATATCTTCTCCTATTATGTTATCCTAATTATGTTATCCTGTGCCTGTTTTCCTGCTCCCCTGCATAAAACCTTATCTGGAACTGGACCTGGGCATTAAACTTAGAAACACTACCATAACAGTGAAAATTTCCAGCCTTCCTATCAGCATTAGTAAGCTTAACATTATTTTGCCGGCAGGGGGAAGGAAGGAATATGTTTCTAATGGACCTACCATATTCAGGCCCGGTCCTACATTACCCAGGTTAGCGGCAACAGCAGAAAAAGAGGTGACCAGGTCAAGGCCAAAGGAGGTCATGAGAAGTGAGCTGACCATAAATATAAATATATACAGCAAAATGAAGGCCACAATATGCAAAACAACCCCTTCGTTAACCATTTTATTCCCAATCCTTATGGGTAATACAGCCCGGGGATGGACCAGCTTGTTTATTTCTCTAATGCCTACCTTTAAAAGCACTAATATCCTGATCTGTTTAACAGACCCGGAAGTAGACCCCCCGCTTCCCCCAGAAAACATGAGGAAAAACAATAAGCCCCGCAACAAGGGATGCCACAAATCAAAGTTTTCTGTAGCAAAACCTGTGGTTGTTGTAATACTAAGCACCTGAAAAACCCCGTAACGTAAAGAATCTACTATACTGTTGTATTCTTGAAAAAACAAATTTAAGGAAACAAACAAGCTGAACATCAGCAAAAACCCGAAATAAAAGCGAAACTCAAAATTTTTAAAAAAGTTTTTAATGTCCCTCCGGTAAAGGGAAAAGTAAAGGGAAAAGTTTATACCGGCCAGAAACATGAAAAACATTATTATGATCTCCGCGGCAGGATTGTTAAAGGCTGCTATACTTGCATTTCTGGTGGAAAAACCTCCGGTAGCCACCGTAGTAAAAGAATGGGCAATAGACTCAAATAAAGACAGTCCGCTGATCCACAATAAAATTACCTGCAAAATGGTGATAAAGACATATATTCTCCACAATATCTTGGCTGTCCCTGCAATCCGGGGGACTATTTTCTCCTTAACAGGCCCGGGCACTTCCGCCCGAAATAAGTTTGAGCTGCCGCCCCTTAAACGGGGCAAAACAGCCACGAAAAGGGCAATGATGCCCATGCCCCCCAGCCACTGGGTCATGCTTCGCCAGATTAAAATACCATAACCCAAAACTTCCACATCATCAATAACCGTTGCCCCTGTGGTGGTAAACCCGGACATTGCTTCAAAAAAAGCATCCACAAAACTGGTAAAGACCCCGGAAAAATAAAAGGGCAGGGAGCCAAAAACAGCAGCCAGTATCCACCCGAAGGTTACAAAAGCAAAGCTTTCTTTAAGATTAATATCCTCTTTATAACTGCCCAGTCCCCTGAGAAGGTATCCTGCCAGTACGGTGATAATAATGCATATTAAAAAAACCAGGGACTCTTGCTCCTGATAAAAAAAAGACCACCCTAAAGGGAAAAATTTAAAAAACCCCACAAAAATGAGGAGTATACCCAGCATGTGAGAAACAACATTTAAGCGCATATATTAGTTCCTCCGGACAAATTTCTTTAACGCTTTCCCCATACTTTTTACTATGCCTTCTTCTATGGAAAAATACCTGTCTACCTCTTCACTCAACTCTGTAACATAGAAAAGAATTACCCGATCCCCAGCTAAAACCTTATGATAACCGCTGGGAATAATTATATGATCTTCCCGGACAATGGCTGCTACCAGTATGCCCCGGGGCAGGTTAACATCTTCCAGCTTCTTATTACAGATATAAGCCTTTTCGGAAACTATCAGCTCGACAACTTCAGCCCTGTCTTCCTTTAGAATAGTTAAGGAAATCACATCCCCCTTGCGGATGAGTTTCATAATCTGAGCTGCCGTCAGTAGGCGGGGGCTAACTACCCTGTCAATTCCTATGCTGTTGAGGATAATATTATAGTCCGGGCGTATTACCTCAGAAATGGTCACCTTTACCCCCAGGTGGTCTGCTAACAGGGTAGACAGCAAATTTATTTCATCATCCCCGGTCACAGCCACAAAAACATTGGCCCTGGCAATTTCTTCTTCCTTTAAAAAAGAGATATCTGTAACATTCCCCTGCAAAACAAGGGTTCTGCCTAAATAATTGGAAATTTCTTCACACCTGTCTTTATTCATATCTATAATCTTTACAGCATACTTCTTACCTTGATCTTCTAAAAACTCCGCTAACTGAAGGCCCACTCTCCCCCCACCGGCAATAACAACAGTTTGCGGGTAGTGATTTTTCTTCGCATTGTTTAAAAATGAAGTTTCAAAAACCTCTTTTTTCCCCAGGAAAAATATTTCATCATCTGCTCTTATTTTGTCATCACCGCTGGGGATGATTACTTCCCCCGAACCACGAACAATAGCACATACAATGCAGTCATCTGGCAAGGCCATATTCCGTATTCTCTTATTAACAAAGGAAGAGTCCTCATTCATATAGTAGCCCAGAACCTGAACCTTGCCTTCAGCATAATATTCTACCTCACTAACATTGGGCGATTTTATCATTTTAGCAATTTCCTGGGCTGCTACCCTCTCCGGGTTAATTATAAAATCTATGCCCAGCTGCTCATTAGTTAAAACCTGTGACCCGTCTGCATATTCAGTATTGCGAATCCTGGCCACAGTAGTTTGAACCTGATAATTTTTGGCCAGCATGCAGGCAATTATGTTGACCTCATCTATTTCCGTTACCGCTATTAAAAGTTTAGCTTCGTTGATGCCGGCCTTTTCAAGGATACGGGCACTGGCTCCGTTGCCAGTTATAACCATCACATCCATAGCAGCATTAATTCTTTGGGCCAACTGGTTATTTTTTTCTATTATTACCACATCATGCTCTCTTGAAAGGCGTCTGGCCAGCTCAGTGCCAA
>CAYYWR010000229.1:0-3495 GCA_964474145.1 uncultured Syntrophomonadaceae bacterium | reverse complement strand
GAATGAGTACCGTATGTATTAACGCCTATGTAATGCCGGCAATAAAAAAGTACCTGGAGGATTTAGAAAGCTCCCTCCAGGAAAAAAAGATAAGTTCGCCTCTATACATAATGCAATCTAACGGCGGAATTATTACCTCAGGGGTTGCCCGGGAACAAAGCGCCAGGACCGTTTTGTCTGGCCCGGCAGGGGGAGTAATTGCCGGACTATTTTTGGCCAGAATCCTGGGGAAAAGAAATCTGATAACCATGGATATGGGGGGGACCAGCCTGGATGTTTCCCTTATTTACCAGGGAATGCCCCGCTACACTACAGAAAGCAATATAGGAGGTTATCCTTTAAAGCTTCCCGTGATTGAAATACATACCATAGGAGCCGGGGGAGGAAGTATTTCCCGGCTGGACCAGGGGGGAGCCCTTAAAGTAGGTCCGGAAAGTGCAGGGGCCAGTCCGGGGCCGGTTTGTTATGGCAAAGGTGGCCTGGAGCCAACTGTAACGGATGCTAACCTGGTGCTGGGGAGAATTAACCCCCAGTATCTGCTGGAAGGGGAAATGGAAGTACACTTGAACAAAGCACAAAACTCTATTCAGGAAAAATTAGCCCTTCCCCTGGATGTCACCCTGGAAGAGGCTGCAGAGGGCATCATTAAAGTAGTTAATGCCAACATGGTCAGGGGCATAAGGGTTGTTTCCGTAGAAAAGGGCTATGATCCCAGGGAGTTTTCTCTGGTGGCCTTTGGAGGTGCCGGCCCTCTACATGCAGCAGAGCTGGCCCGGGAACTGGGAATAACAGAAATAATTGTGCCGCCAAATCCCGGGATAAACTCTGCACTGGGAATGTTATCGGCAGATGTGCGTCGGGACTATGTCCTGACCAGGATTATGGAAGAGGATAATTATGATGTGTTTGATCTGGAAGAGTTGTTTAAAAAGATGGAAACAGAAGCCCTGGAGGAACTGAAAAGAGAAGGCTTTGAAGAGGAAATAATATCCTTTATCCGCAGCCTGGATTTGCGGTACCCCCGGCAGGCCTATGAAATAAATGTCCCACTGCCTGATGGCAAGATTAAGGAAAAAGACATGTGGGAAGCGGTGAGCACCTTTCACAATGTTCACCGGCAGGCTTATGGCTACAGCAGAGATGGCGAAAAAACCCAGGTTGTAAACTTGAGACTGGCGGCAATTGGGGAAATGGAACCCCTCCATATAAGGAGAGAAGAAATAAATAAAGAGGCCGACCCTTCCCGGGCCCTTTTATCTTACCGCCAGGTGTATTTCTCCGGGGAAAGAATTAAAACCCCTGTTTATAATCGTCAGAAGCTGGCAGCTGGCAGCACTATTGATGGGCCTGCTGTTATCCAGCAGCTGGATTCAACTACCCTTATCTTCCCGGGACAGACAGCTTTCGTTGACTCTTACAAAAACCTGATAATTAAAGAAGAAAGGGGACAGGCACATGATTGATGGTATAACTTTAGAGGTAATGCGCAATGCTTTGCAGTCCATAGCCGAAGAAATGGGAGCAACCCTCATTCGCACCGCTCTCTCTCCCAATATAAAAGACAGAAAGGACTGCTCTACAGCAATATATACCAGGGATGGCCAGCTGGTGGCCCAGGCGGAACATATACCCCTCCACCTGGGACTCATGCAGTCGGTAGTTAAAGAGGTCTTGAAGGCTTACCCGGGAGAAAACCTGTCACCGGGAGATGCCCTGATTATAAACGATCCCTATATCAGCGGCTCCCACCTGCCGGATATATGCATATTCCTGCCTGTCTTTCACCAGGGGGAGATAATAGCCATAATGGCTAACCTGGCCCACCATGTGGACGTAGGGGGAATGACTCCGGGCAGCACACCCTCCAACTCAACTTCTATCTTTCAGGAAGGGGTGAGGATCCCCCCCATTAAAATAATGAAAAAAGGGAAGCTGGACCAGGAGATAATGTTACTTTTATCCCGAAATGTGAGGACTGCCCTGGAGTTTGACGGAGATATCCGGGCGCAAATTGCCTCCAATGCAGTGGGCATGAAGCGCTTTAATGAGTTAATAGATAAACACGGAAAAGAGAAGGTTTTAATATACCTGGAAGAGCTTATATCCTACTCTGAAAGGTCTTTAAGCAGGGAAATAAAAAAACTGCCCCGGGGCAGCTGGCATTACACAGATTACCTGGAGGGTGACGGGATTATAGAAAAGCCCTTTGCCATAAAGGTAAAAATCACTGTAAAGGAAGATACCATTACGGTAGATTTTACCGGCACAGATAAACAGACCAGGGGCCCCTTTAATTCAACCCGGGCTGTTACCCTGGCCTGCGTTTACTACGTTGTAAAGTCTGTTTTAAATCCAAAAATACCTTCCAATGAAGGGATTTCCAGGCCACTGGAGGTGATAACTCCCCGGGGAACTATTGTAAACCCGGTATTCCCCGCCCCTGTTTCCAATGCCAACCTTAACACGTCCCAGAGAATCGCAGATGCCATGCTGGGGGCTTTTTCAAAAATACTGCCGGAGAAGGTAACAGCTGCCAGCGCTGGCACAATGGGTCTTTTTACCATCGGAGGTGTGGATGACCGGTCTGGAGAATTTTATTCCTATGTAGAAACCTATGGAGGCGGACAGGGGGCTAATTCTGTAACAGACGGCCTGGATGGTGTTCATACCAATATGACCAATACCCGCAACACACCAGCGGAGGTAATAGAGATTTCCTACCCCCTCCTGGTAAACAGGTACTGCCTGAGACCCGATTCAGAGGGCCCGGGGAAACAAAGAGGGGGAATGGGCTTATGCAGAGAAATTACTATTTTAGGTCACAATGCTCAAGTCACCCTGAGTTCAGAAAGAGCAAAAATAAAGCCCTGGGGACTAAAAGGCGGTAAGCCGGGGGCCAACTCCCTGAACTGTTTTCAATACAGTGGGGACAGCCAGGAGATAGTGGTAAAGCCTGCAAAAATTACAGCAGAGGTGGAATCAGGAACCAGGATAATATACAATACCCCTGGAGGAGGGGGTTATGGTTCCCCCCTTGAAAGGGACCCTTCCATGGTATTGAAGGATGTAAAGGAGGAATTGATAACTCCAGACAGGGCAGAAAAGGAATATGGAGTTGTTATGGACCCTGTAACTCTGAAAATAGACCAGGAAAAAACCAGGGAAACCAGGAATGATATGCTCCGTTAACTTAATACAGCAAAAAAGAACCAGGCTATCATTATGATTTCTATAGTAATCTTTATAACGGTTCCTCCGAAAAAACCTAAAATGGTACCAAAACCTGCAATAAAAGAATTTTTCAGGGGGCGGCCGGAAACAAGCTCAACTAATACGGCCCCCAAAAAGGGACCCAGAATAATTCCCAGGGGCCCCAGGGTTAGCACCCCCGCTACCAGGCCCACCACGGCTCCTAATATTGAATACCTGGAACCTCCGTATCTCTTTGTACCTATAGCTACAGATATATAGTCAATCAAAAACAATACCCCAACA